>NZ_JAAGPN010000172.1:0-17292 GCF_017104805.1 Paraburkholderia sp. Ac-20347
CGAGCGCGTCGAGCGGCTCGGCGCGGCGGCCCGTGAGCACGACCGCGTAGCCGTTCGCGAGCAGCTTGCGCGCGCACGCGCGGCCGATGCCGCTGCCCGCGCCCGTCACGATCGCCACCTTGCGAGCGCTGTTCTGCGCCTGGTTCTGCGTGATTTCCTGCTTTGCCTCAGTCTTCGTAACTGTCATCGTGCTTGCCTCGTTTGCTTCGATGTTGTTGACCTTCAACCCTGCGCGAACCCCGCGCGCAGCACGTCGACGAACGCGTTGGCCGCCTGCGAATCCATGCCGCCGTCGCGCCACAGCGCGAACACGCCCACGCTCAGCGCCGGCTCCACGCGACGGATCGCGACCGGCTCGCCCGCGCTCTTCGCGGTGATTTCGTCGAGCAGCACGCGCCCCACGCCGCGCGCCGCGAGCGAGCGCGCCACATACCAGGTCTGCGCTTCGACCACCGCGAGCCGCCCTTCCACGCCCTGCGTTTCGAGCAGATGCCCGATGGTCTCGCCCAGCGGATCGACATTGCCGATGCTGATCCAGTCGCCCGCGACCACGTCCTGCAGTGCGAGCGGCGCATCGGCGGGCGTGGGTTCGTCGGGCGGCGCGACGCAGACCACAGCTGTGCGCCCGAGTTCGAGCGAGGCGATGCCGGGCCGCGCGGGCGGATTAATCGCGACGCCCACGTCGAGTTCGCGCGTGAGCAGCGCGTTGAAGAGTTCGTTGGTGTGGCGCGTCTGGATCTGCAGCGAAACTTCCGGATAGCTCGCGCGAAACGCCTGCACGGCCTGCGGAATCAGGCTCAGCCCCAGACTCGGCAGGCAGCCGATGCGCAGCAGCCCCTGCGGTTGCAGCGCGAGATTGCGCGCGAGGTCGCGAATGCTGTCGAGGCTCGTTTGCAGCTTCTGGGTTTCAGCGAACAGCAATTCGGCTTCGCGCGTCGGCTGTAAGCGGCCATGCGCGCGCGCGAACAGCTTGAGGCCCGCGCTGCGCTCGGCATGCGCGAGCACCTTGCTCACGGCGGGCTGCGACACGCACAGCAGCTCGGCGGCTTTCGACAGCGAGCCCGTGCGCATGATCGCGTGGAAGACTTCGATGTGGCGTAGACGCATGAGGCGCGGGCCGCACGGTCCGCGTGCGGCTGAACAAAAGCGCAAGGATAGCGCGTTCGCGCGCGCGGATCAGCGCGCGCACGCGAATACGGGCGCCTGGGATGCGCCGCTCAACGGCCTGTCACACGCGGAAATCGGCGGCCATGTCCTCGTCGCTGCGTGCGCGGATCTTGCCGCTGCGCGCGGCCTGCACGAACAGGTCGTAATCCTTCTCGACCTGATCGGCGTACGCAAAGCCGTAACCCACGAGCGCTTCGGCGAACTGGTCGCTGCGTCCGATATACGAAGCGATCTCGATCGCCGCGTTGCCCGACTTCGCGTGCGCGCGCGCCATCGCCCAGCCGCACAGACGTCCGTAGCCCGCGAGCAGCGTGCTGTCGAGCAGTTCGAGATCGACGGAAAGCTTCATGTCGCGCAACTGGCGGAAGTAGAAATGCCGCCCCGACGGCCCCGTCGACCAGCCGAGAAAGATATCGCTTGCCGCCTGCAGCAGACGCTGCCCCTGCACGACGCGCGCGCCTTCGTGCTTGAACGGCGGCGACTTGAAAAACTGCGAGATCACCGAGCGGCGCGCCTCCTTGACCTGGAGGAACAGCGGCTTGCCGTGATGATCGACGAGCAGGATCACGAGGCAACGCGTGCCCACGCTGCCCACGCCCACGACCTTGAAGACGAGATCCTGCAGCGCGAAGTGTTCGAGCAGTTCGCGGCGGTCGGGCGCGAGCGTCTTCAGATACGCCTCGTAAGTGGGCGTGATGAGCGTGCGCCAGTCGTCGAAGGTGAGCCAGTTGTCCTCGGCTTCGTAAAGCGAGTTCGGGCCGTGCACGTGAAACAGCGCGGGCGGCGCGTCGCGCACGATCCAGTGACCCGACGCGTCGTCGCGATGCGCGAGCTTTTCGAGCATGCTTTCGTGCGTGCGTCCGGCCGCCTTTTCCATGCCGCGCCGGATCAGACGGCGGCCTTCGGGCGTGAGCGCCGTCTCCACCATGCGGTCGAACGTGATCTTGTCGTACCAGAGTTCGAGCGCGCCGTAGTCGGCGTACTGGCGCATGCGGTCGCGATAGGTATTCACGACCGTCATCACGAGATCCTCGGCGACGCCGCGCGAATAGCGCATGTGCCGCGCCGCCACCACGAAGCTCGCGACGAGGCGCTTGAGGTCCCATTCCCACGGGCCGGGCGCGACTTCGTCGAAGTCGTTGAGATCGAACACGAGCTGACGCTCGGGCGTGGCGAAACCGCCGAAATTGAGCAGATGGCCGTCGCCGCAGATCTGCATGACCATGCCGGTGTTCGGCACCTGGGCGAGGTCGTGCGCCTGGAGGATCGCGCTGCCGCGAAAGAACGTGAAGGGCGAAACGATCATGCGGCCATAACGCAGCGGCACGAGGTTCGGCACGCGGCCCTCGCTGCTCGCTTCCAGCAGCTTGAGCGGATCGCGATGCAGCTCGCCGGTCTGCTTGTGGCTCGAACGCTTCGCCCGCTCGCGCGCGGCGCGCCCGGCCGCTTCGCGTTCTGCAACGGTCTTTCCATTCATGAACGGCTCCCGTTCCGGATGAGAGTGACGACCCGTGATGCGCCCCGCATCGGCGTGCCCGCAAAGGCGCGCCAGCCTGCCGTATTTAAGCGTGCGGCCCTCTTTTGCGCAAGCGCGGCGACGGTTGCGGCGACCGCCCGTTGCGCATCGCGCCAGGGCGCTGCGCAACGTGCGCGCAACGCGAGCGACGCTCGTGTACCGTGCGGATTGGCTTTCGGGAACGGCGCCGCCTGCGCGCCGACGCGCTCCGCCATCGTTGCATCACGAGGCCCGCATGAATATCGGTGTCTATGGAACGCTCGTCGCCGCGTCGCTCGTCCTGCTGCTCGGCAACCGGCTGCTGGCCGCGCTGCCGCTGCTGCGCAAATGGACGATTCCCGAGCCCGTCGCGGGCGGCCTCGTCGTCGCGCTCGTATTGTTCGGACTACATTCGTTCGTGCACGTGGACGTGCGCTTCGACGCCTCGCTGCAAGCGCCGCTGATGCTCGCGTTCTTCGCGACCATCGGCCTGAATGCGAATCTCGCGAGCCTGAAATCCGGCAGCCCGATGCTGGCGCGCTTTCTCGCCGTGGTGATCGGCCTGCTGGTGCTGCAGAACGTCGTGGGCATCGGGCTCGCGCTCGCGATGCGTGTCGATCCGCTGTTCGGGTTGCTCGGCGGCTCCGTCTCGCTCGCGGGCGGACACGGCACGGGCGCCGCGTGGGGCAAGGTCTTCACCGAGCATCACGGCCTGCAATCGGCGACCGAAGCGGCCATCGCGTGCGCGACGTTCGGCCTCGTGATGGGCGGCATACTCGGCGGCCCGGTCGCGCAGCACCTGCTCAAGCGCATCGGCCACACGCAGCACGCAGCCGACGACGCCCGCGCCGACACGCCCTACGCCTTCGAGGAACCTAAAGCCGAGCAGGCGACCACGCCCGCCGTCTTCATCGAAACGCTGACGCTGATCGCCATCAGCCTCGCCGCGGGCGACGTGATCGCCGGATGGATCGCGGGCACGCCGTTCGAGTTGCCGGGTTTCGTCTGCACGCTGTTCGTCGCGGTGCTGCTCGCCAACGCGCTCGCGTTCATGGGCCGCCCCGTCGCCGAGCACGCGGTTGCGCTGATCGGCAACGTGAGCCTCGCGCTCTTTCTCGCGATGGCGCTCATGACGCTGCGCCTCTGGGATCTCGCCGCGCTCGCGCTGCCGGTGTTCTCGATCCTCGTCGCGCAGACCGTGATGATGGTGCTGTACGCGTTGTTCGTGACCTTCCCCGTGATGGGCCGCAACTACGACGCCGTCGTGCTCACCGCCGGGCACTGCGGCTTCGGCCTCGGCGCGACGCCCACCGCCATCGCCAACATGCAGGCCGTAACCGCACGCTTCGGCCACTCGCATCTGGCCTTCCTCGTCGTGCCGATGGTGGCCGCATTCTTCATCGATATCGCCAACGCCATCGTCATCAAACTGTTTCTCGCGCTGCCGTTTTTCGCGTGATTTCCGCATGATTCACGCGTACAAATCCATAACGTTTCGCTGATGATTTTGGCGAGAAACTTTAACTGTCGTTAATCGACGGCAGCCCCTATGCTCGAACCATCGTCCCTCGCGCGGGCGTGCATGCGTATTGAACGCACGGCACACGACGCCTGCGGCCATTGAGCGGACACGCGGTTTTCAACGTCATTGGGGAATCACTATGAAGATCTGCATCTTCGGTGCGGGGGCGATCGGCGGCATGATGGGCGTGCAGCTCGCACGGGCGGGCGCCGACGTGAGCTTCGTCGCGCGCGGCCCGCACCTGGCCGCCATGCGCGAGCGCGGCGCGCGTCTCTTGATGGACGGCGAGGAGTACGTCGCCAAGGTGCGCTGCACGAACGATCCGCGTGAACTCGGCGTGCAGGACGTGGTGATCGTCACGCTCAAGGCGCATTCGGTGGCGGGCGTGATCGATTCGATGCAGCCGCTGCTCGGCAAGCACACGGCCATCGTCACGGGCACCAACGGCATTCCGTACTGGTACTTCTATCGTCACGGCGGCAAGTTCGAAGGCACGCGGCTCGAAAGCATCGATCCGGACGGCTCGCAGTGGACGCGCCTCGGGCCCGAACGCGCGATCGGCTGCGTGCTGTATCCGGCCGCCGAAATCGACGAGCCGGGTCTGATCCGCCATGTGTACGGCAAGAAATTTCCGATCGGCGAACCGTCGGGCGAGCGCACGCCGCGTATCGTGCAGTTGCACGAAGCGATGACGGCGGCGGGCTTCGACGCGCCGATCCGCGAAGACATCCGCGACGAAATCTGGCTCAAACTGTGGGGCAATCTCTGCTTCAATCCGATCAGCGCGCTCACGCACGCGACGCTCGACGTCATCACGCAGGACCCGGCCACGCGCGCCGTCGCGCGCACGATGATGCTCGAAGGCCAGCGCATCGCGGAGCAATTCGGCGTGCACTTCCGCGTGGATCTGGAGCGGCGTATCAATGGCGCGGGCGCGGTGGGCGCGCACAAGACCTCGATGCTCGTCGATCTCGAACAAGGGCGGCCGCTGGAAATCGATCCGCTGCTGACCGTCGTGCAGGAGATGGGCCTGCTCGTGGGCGAACCGACGCCCGCCATCGACACCGTGCTCGCGCTCATCAAGCAACGCGAACGCATGGCGAAGCTGGCGGCGTAGAAAACACCTTGTTTCAGGCGCTAAAACGAACGGACCGCATGAAGATGCGGTCCGTTTTTTTATTGCCGACGAAGGAAAGTTTGCGAAGGTTTTCGACCGTTTGCCGCGCTCACTCCGCGCTCACTCCACGCGCGCCTGCTCGCGAGAGGCGCGCAACGCGCTTTCGAACAACGCAGCGCCGCGCCGCGCTTCGCTGGCGTCGTTGCTGCGCGCGCGGGCGGCGCTCGAACTCGTCGCAACATCGGGCGCAAGGTCCGACGCGGTCGTGCGTCCATCGCTCACGAACTGCGACCACGCGGCCTGCGCGCACGGACGCAGCGAACGATTGCGCCGGCGCACGAGCATCGTGCTCACCTGCACGACCGGATGCAGCACGCGCGTGACGAGCGGTCCCGGCGGCGCGGGCCAGTGACACGCGGCGCTCGATGCAACGCCCGCGGCATCGCTCGTTACACGGCCATCGCGGCCATCGTCACCACACACCGGCAACACGCCGATCCCCATGCCGAGCTGCGCCATGCGCGCCACGCCCGCCACATGCGCGAACTCCTGCAACGGACGGCCCTCGGGACGCAAACCTTCGAGCGCACGCATCACCGCCGCGCGACAGCCCGCATCGCGATTGAGCGTAACGAGCGGCTCGCGCGCGAGATCGTCCCAGCGCAACGCGCCCTGCAAGGCAAGCGGATGCTGCGCGGGCAGCACGGCGCACAGCGGCGTCGCGCTAAGCGGCTGCACGTCGAGATTGCCGCTCGCGAACGGCACGCATTCGGCGATCACGCCGAAGTCGGCCTCGCCCTGCTCGACGGCCTGCAACACCGCCGCTTGCGGCAGGTCCTGCAATTGCAGCGTGAGCGCGGGAAAGGCGGCGGCGCAGCGCGCCATCGCGGCGGGCACCCAGCCCGAGGAAAGCACGGGATTGCTCGCGACGAGCACCACGCCGCTATGGGCCTGATGCGCGTCGCGGCCTTCGGAAAGCGCCATGTCGATCTCGTCGAGCAGACGCCCGATGCGCCGCTCGAACCCGCTGCCGGCGACCGTGAGTTCAACCTGCCGCGTGGTGCGATCGAACAGCTTGAGATCGACCGCTTCTTCGAGCTCGCGCACGCAGCGGCTAACCGCCGACTGCGTGAGGCCGAATTCGCGCGCGGCGCGCGTGAAGCTGCGCGCGCGCGCCACGGCGACGAACACCTTGAGTTGCTGAAGCGATACGTTCATCGACATCGTGCCGCCCGTTCGTCATTCGCCGCTGCGGTTGGGCCAGCTTTGCAGCCCGGCGGGATTCGTCGCGAGCGTCGCGGAGCGCTCGTCGCTCTGCTCGATCAGACGATGGCGCATGGGCGCGAGGATGAACTTGGCGCTGACACCGGCCGCGATCGTGATCACCGCCGAGGCGATGAACACCGCGCTCCAGCCGCCCGTCGCCGAGAGCACCGAGGCCACCGGCACCAGCAGCGCGGCCGTGCCCTTCGCCGTGTAGAGCGTGCCCGCATTGGCCGCGGCGTACTTGCTGCCAAAGGTGTCGGCGCAGATCGCCGGGAAGATCGAGAAGATCTCGCCCCAGAACAGGAAGATGAGCGCGGCGAACGTCATGAACGCATAGGGATTCGTGCCGTACTGCATCATGCCGAGCAGCGCGAGCCCTTCGCCCGTGAAGATGATGAACATCGTGTTTTCGCGGCCGATCTTGTCGGAGATGAAGCCGCACAACGGACGCGTGAAGCCGTTGCAGATGTTATCGATCGACAGCGTGAGCGTGAGCAGCGGCAGCGTCGCGCCGAACACGGTCATCGGAATGCGCGCGAGGCCCCAGTCTTTCGCGATCGGTCCGATCTGCGCCGTGGCCATCAGACCGCCGGCCGCCACCGCGACGAACGAGATGTAGATGAGCCAGAACACCGGCTGCCTGACCATCTGCCCCGGCGTGTAATCGACACGCGTGACGAGACGTCGGCCCGCCGCTGCAGCGGCGCGCGGCACGGGCTTCACGAGCACGAGCGCGAGCAGCAGAATCGATACGCCCTGCAGGATGCCGAAGAAGAAGAACGTGTGCTCGTAGCCCGAGCGCGTGATCATGTTGGCGATCGGAATCACCGTCACCGCCGCCCCCGCGCCGAAGCCCGCCGCCGTCAGGCCCGCCGCGAGACCGCGGCGATCGGGGAACAGCTTGAGCGCGTTGCCCACGCAGGTGCCGTACACGCCGCCCGCGCCGATGCCCGCGATCACCGAGGAGACATACAGCATCGGCAGCGTGGTCGCGTACGAGTTGAGCACCCAGGCGAGGCCCGCGCAAACCGCGCCGACCATCACGACCGGACGCGGGCCGAACTTGTCGACCAGCCAGCCTTCGATCGGCACGAGCCAGGTTTCAGTCAGGATGAAAATGGAGAACGCCAGCTGAATGGACGCTTCGCCCCAGTGATGACGCGCATTCATCGGCGCGACGAACAGCGTCCACGCGTACTGCAGATTGGCGACGAGTGCCATGCATAGCATGCCCACCACCAGTTGAAACCAGCGGTTCGTCCAGAACGGACCGCCCTCGCTCCTCTGACTGATTGCATTCATCTCGCTTGTCTCCGCTATCCATTCATGGATGCCGGTACTTTCGCCGGCCTGCATAGATATTTACTTATCGTTTTAATTCTTCCCTGCTTTATTTCTGAATTCCATTCGAAACATCACACGAAAAATCGAATGGAAATTCGTGAATTCCCTTTCATTCGACAATTCGCTAAATTACCTGAACAGGCCGACACAGAAGGCACCGACTACGGGTTTTCCCGCTTTAAAAGGCGCTTTTTCTCAGTTTTACGCGTTAACCCGCACGCCGTTCCGTTGGCATTCGGACTCCTTTCAACTCATGCTAGGGTGATTGTTCGATTAGTCACAATTAAAGTTTGTTATTATGTTGATTCACCATCCTTTATGGATCGGCCATGACCATGAGAAATGCCACGCTGCGCCAGCTCAAGGTGTTCGAAACCGTTGCACGCCACCTCAGTTTTTCGCGCGCCGCGGAAGAGCTGCATCTGACGCAGCCGGCCGTTTCCACGCAGGTCCGCCAGCTCGAAGAGCACGCGGGTCTGCCGCTCTTCGAACAGCTCGGCAAGAAGATCTATCTCACGCCCGCAGGCACCGAGATGCTGCACTACAGCCGCGCGATCATTCAGCAGTTCCATGAAGTCGACGAGGCGATGAGCCAGTTGAAGGGCGTCTCCGGCGGCAAGCTCAACGTGGCCGTGATCAGCGCGGGCGACTACTTCTTTCCGCGTCTGCTCGCCGAATTCACGCGCCGCTACAAGGGCGTCACGCTCAATCTCTCGGTGCATAACCGCGAGCAATTGCTGCATCAGCTGTCGAGCAACCAGACCGATCTCGCGGTCATGGTGCGTCCGCCGCATACCACCGACGCCATCAACGAGCCGTTCGCGCCACATCCTTATGTGATCGTCGCCGCGCCCTCGCACCCGCTCGCGCACAAGCGCAGCATCAAGCTCAGCACGCTCGCCAACGAGGCCTTCATCGTGCGCGAGCGCGGCTCGGATACGTGGAATTCGATGGAAGAAGGTTTCGCCGGCAAGATCACGAACCTCAAGATCGCGATGGAAATCCAGAGCACGGAAACCATCAAGCAGGCCGTGATCGCCGGCATGGGGATCGCGTTTCTATCGGCGCATACGATCAGCCTCGAATTGCAGGTCGGCCACCTCGTCGTGCTCGACGTGGAGGGCTTTCCGGTCATGCTCAACTGGTACGTGGTGCATCGCAAGAACAAGCGCCTGCCGCCCGTTGCGCTCGCCTTCAAACGCTTTCTGATGGAAGAAGGCGCGCAACTTATCGAAAACATTACACGCGTCTCCGAATCGACTTTCCATAAGTAAGGATAGATAGAACGGAGCGAATGTATTGAATGTGCCGAATGATTCGCGCGATGGAAGGCGCGAATGCGCGGAATGGCGATGAATGAACGTCGCCTTCAACTCGCTTGAATCAATGCGGCCCCTGGCGTTGCCTGAGCGCGCGATGACGACTGCGCCGTCTGCGCGGCATATGTTGCGAGGCGTGCTGCGCGGCGCGCGCCCATTCGGGCGGCGTTGCATAGTCGGCGCTCCAGGCATCGAAATACGCGGCGTCGCTCGCGCTACTGTCGAATGCGGCGACGAGCCATTCATCGGGTACGCCTGCAAATTGCGCGTGGAGAGAAGGCGGCGCGAACATCGCGTGTTGACGCGCGTGCGGCGAGCACCATCGCGCGCCGCCCATCAGACGCACGCCCAGCGCGGCGCATAGCACGCACGCGCCCACGAGCACCGACGCGCCGAATTCCGCCGACGCGCAGATCCGCTCGATCGCGAAGCCATAGCCGAGCGCCGCACAGAGTATGACCGCCGCGGCGTGCAGAATCACGTCGCTGTTGCGAGCCGGCGCACACGCACGCAAACGCCTGATCGCTTTACCTCGCGCGCCCAGCGACCAGGCACACGCGGCCGCGCCGAACAGCAGCGCGCCGAACGTCGCGCCCGCGTAAAGCGTCGCGCGTTCGACAACGTTTTGCGCGGGCACCAGCAGAAAACTCGCGAACGCCGCGCTCATCGCGCTCGCGCCGAGCACGCATCCCGCCACGCCGGCCACGCGCGCGCGCTTCGTCAAATCGTGGCGCGCGCCGAGCCACAATCCCGCCATCACGCCCACCTCGACGACGGCCACCGCCGCCGCGCCATGCATGAGCGATGCCGCGAGCACGCCCGGAGGAATCGTCAACAGCAGCGCAAACGAAATCGCGAAAGCCGCGTGACGCGCAGGTTTGCTGACTTCGTCACGCGCGTGCCGACATCGCGGCTTCGCGCGCGCAGGCTCGCGCCGCGCCCATGCGGGCGCGAGCGCGGCCAGTTGCGCCAATGCACAGACGAGCCAGGCGAACAGCACGCCGCCGCCCAGCCACGCCATCTCGCTCGCCAGTTGCTCCGGCATGTCTCCTCCTCGCGCGTCGGCGGCGTGGCCGCGCGCGTCGTCGCCCTTACCAGACCACGGCGGGTTTCTCGCGTTCGCCTGCGGATTGCGGCGCATCGGCGTGATCGCGTGCAGGCGCGCCCAGCGCGTTGACGAGCGCGCCAATCCCGTCGATCGTCACTTCGACCGTTGCGCCCTCACCGATCGAGCCCACGCCCAGCGACGTGCCGCACGCAATCACGTCGCCCGGTTCGAGCGTGAGATCCTGCGAAATCAGGCTCACTTGCTGCGCGGGCGAAAACACCATGTCGTCGAGCGGATAGTTCTGCCGCTCCACGCCGTCGAGCCGCGTCACCACGCGCGCGCTGCGCCAGTCGAAACCCGACACGATCGCCGGCCCCAGACAACAGAACGTATCGAAACCCTTCGCGCGGCACCATTGCGGGAAGTGCGGATTCTCGGCGAGCAGACCCGCAGCGGTGACATCGTTCACGATCGTGTAGCCGAAGATCGACGCCTCGGCTTCTTCGAGACTCGCATCGCGACAACGCTTGCCGATCACGATACCCAGCTCGCCTTCGAACACGATCTTTCCCGCATAGTGAGCAGGACGCCGAATCGCATCGCCCGAACCGATCACCGAACTCGCCGGCTTGATCAGGAAAAGCGGATGCTCGGGCACCGGCTTTTCCAGCTTCAACGCGAGCGCGTGAAAGTTATTCCACAGCGCGACGACCTTGCCGGGCGCGCACGGCGCAAGCGGCGTCAGCGCACGCAACGACAACACCGCACCCGTGGGCACCGGTTGGTCGAGTCCTTCGTATTCGTGCAGATAACCGTTTTCGACGCGGCCGAACACGATACTGCCGTCGTTGGCCATCAAGCGCATCCATGTATCCATGCTTCGCTCCATCGTGTCATGTGTGCATGTGCACGCTTCGCCGCTCAGAGCGCGCCTGCCGCGCGCAGCGAGTGGATCTCGGTTTCGCTGTAGCCGAATTCCGCGAGCACTTCATCGGTGTGCTCGCCGAGCAGCGGCGAACGCGTCACGTTCGTCGGGCTGTCCGAGAGCTTGATCGGATTGCCGACCGTGAGATATTTGCCGCGCACCGGATGCTCGACCTCGACGATCGTGCCGCTCGCGCGCAACGATTCGTCGGCGGCGATTTCCTTCATCGAGAGAATCGGGCCGCACGGAATGTCGTGGCGATTGAGCGCGGCCATCGCTTCGAACTTGCTGCGATGCATGGTCCAGTGCTCGATCTCCGCGAAGATCTCTTTCAGATGCGGCAGGCGCGCATTCGGCGTGGCGTAGCGCGGATCGTCGATCCATTCCTCGCGGCCGATCAGCTTGCAGATGCGGTCCCACACGGGCGCCTGCGCAATGAAATAGATGTACGCGTTCGGGTCGGTTTCCCAGCCCTTGCATTTCAGAATCCAGCCCGGCTGACCGCCGCCCGACGCGTTGCCCGCGCGCGGCACCGCATCGCCGAAACCGGCGTTCGGATATTGCGGATACTCCTTCATCACGCCGGTGCGATCGAGGCGCTGCTGATCGCGCAGCTTCACGCGGCAGAGGTTGAGCACGCCGTCCTGCATCGCGGCGAGCACCTTCTGCCCGCGTCCGCTGTGCGTGCGCTGAAACAGCGCCGTGACGATGCCGAGCGCGAGATGCAGGCCCGTGCCGCTATCGCCGATCTGCGCGCCCGACACGACCGGCGGTCCGTCGTCGAAACCCGTGGTCGAGGCCGCGCCGCCGACGCACTGCGCAACGTTCTCGTAGACCTTGCAGTCCTCGTACGGCCCCGCGCCGAAGCCCTTCACCGACGCGAGAATCATGCGCGGATTGAGCGACTGAATATGCTCCCAGCTAAAACCCATGCGATCGAGCGCGCCGGGCGCGAAGTTCTCGACGAGCACATCGCATTCGCGAATCAGCCGTTCGAGCACGCGCTTGCCCTCGGCGTTCTTCGTGTCGAGCGTGAGCGAGCGCTTGTTGCTGTTCAGCATCGTGAAGTAGAGGCTGTCCGCGTCGGGGATATCGCGCAGCTGTTCACGCGTGATGTCGCCGCCGCCGGCGCGCTCGATCTTGATGACGTCGGCGCCAAACCAGGCGAGCAGTTGCGTGCAGGTCGGGCCCGACTGCACATGCGTGAAGTCGAGAATGCGCACACCATCCAGTGCCTTGCCCATGTCATGTCTCCTTGTTTAATCGTGGCCGGGCGAGAGTTCGAAATCGTCAGGTTGCAAAGGCGCCGGGGCGGTCGCCGGATGTTGCGTTGATCGCTGGCTGATTGCGATGCGAGTTGCGTCCTTGAACAATACGGTATGTGATATATCACAACGAAGCAAGAGGGGATTTATCCGGCGGAGCGCGTCGAAAAGTGGGCGAAAAGGCTTGTGGAATAAGGCGTTGAAGGAATCGACGCGCGTTTGCTGCAACGCACGAACGGGAAAACCCCGAGCAAAACGCGGGCAGATATTTCAGATCTGGTGTGGAAGATGGAGAGGCGTTCGAGTGCGTGGAACGCTTACTGGGGTCGGGGCTTTGCCGATCGGGTGAGAGCGCTATCGGGCGGTTTGTGGCGCGCGCCAGCGGCCTTGATGCGCATAAAGTTTTCGCCAGCGCGGTCTCGCCCGCCCGGAAAGCAGCGCACGTAGCCACGCGCCGCGCAAATGAAAACGGGAGACCCGCAGGTCTCCCGTTCGTGTTTCGCGTTAGCGCATCACGCGCTCGATCGCACGCTCATTTGCGCGCTCAATCGAGAAAGTCGCAATGCTTTTCGACGTAAGCGGCGAGATCCAGCGAATGCTGACGCGTGAGGCGTTCCGCCAGTTCGGTATCGCGCTGCTCCAGCGCCTCGATGATCCGCAGGTGATCGACGATCGAACGCGACGCGCGATCGCTCTGCGAGATCGTCATGCGACGGATCGCGCGCACGTGCACGAAGATGTTCTTGATCGTGTCGAGGATGATCTGCGACTTCGACAGCTCGACGATCGCCTGGTGGAAGGCGATGTTGGCGTCCGAATACTCGGCGATGTGCTCGGCGGGCGTGCTGTCGCGGAAGCTGTCGAACATATGGCGCAGCTTCGCGATTTCCTCGTCGGTGGCGTGCAGCGTCGCGAGACGCGCGGCCATGCTCTCGAGCGCGGCCCACATCTGGATCATCTCGACGATTTCGCGCTTGCTCTTGCGCACGATGTAGATGCCACGGCGCGGCACCATGCGCAGGAAGCCTTCCTGTTCGAGCAGCGTCATGGCTTCACGCACGGGCGTGCGGCTGACGCCGAGCGTTTCGCTCAGCACGCGTTCGTCGAGGCGGATTTCCTCGCGCGTCTGATAGATATCGGCGTCGGCGATAGCCTGCCGCAACATCGCATAAGCCTGATCGCGCAGACTCAGCGTGGCGTTGATGGGTTGCAGCGCCAGCGTGAGCGGCGCGGCTTCCCGGGTGGCGACTGCTTCAGTGTGTTCTGACGACATTCATTGCCTCTTTACCGACCTGCGGACGAACCAGCGGACGGACCGAACGTGCGGGCTGCGCGCGCGGCGCCTCACCCAGACCGACGAAGCGGCCGTGCTGTGCGGCCTGCTCGATGGCCGATTGCGGCAGCCATTTCGCGATCATAACCGTAGCGGCGGCACCCAAGCCCACAACTGCCATCGCAAAGAGTGCAAGAGAGACGAGATCCATTTGAAGCTCCGCAAGATTGAGTCATCGAATGACTGAATCATATGCTGCGTCGCGACAAAAAGCAATATTCTGTATGTGATATATCACAGAGGATCTGTTCTAAAGTGATCTCCCTGCAACAGCGTTTGCGAGCAGGCTTTCGAGAAGCTCGCTCCGGCTCGGCGGGTCATGCGCCCGGTGGGTTCCGACTGGAAAACAACTCATCCTGGAGGAAATGCACTGCAGCGGCAAGGGGGCAGATGAAACGCTTCCGCGCTCCGGTTTGCCGCTGTCCCGATCGCCTGGCCGGTCGAGCGTAGTGAGCGCTCACGTCAGGAACATCGCGTGGAATCGCCGCGAATTCTGTTGACAGCTCGCTGCTCGCCCCCGCACACTCGGTTCATGCACATGCGTCCCCTCACCCTCACGACCGCGATGAATCATCCGTGGCACACGCCGAATACTGGCGAGTCACGGGGAGTGTGTGCGAACGGGTAATACAGGCAGTCCGTCTTACGCAAATCACAAAGCCCCGCCGGCATCGACGGGGCTTCTTGTTTTGTGAGCATCGAACAAGCAGCAAGGGCAGAAGAAAGCGCTCCGTCGGTCGGCTCCCACTCTGGAGATGACGATGGATGAAGCTTCACAGCAGCCCGGCGTGTGCAACGCCGTTCCCGCTTTTGGCGCGGACTTCGGCGCAGACTTTGCCGCACACGATGTCGTCTTGCCCGCGCTGTCGATTCACTTCGCCGTACCGCGTGCGACCACGCTCACCTGGCGCGTCAGCGCCGACGGTACGTTGCGCGTCTACGGCGCGCGCATCTGGCTCACGCGCGCCCGCTCTCCCTACGATCATTGGCTGAATCCCGGCGACATGCTGCGCGTGCATCGCGGAGAACGTCTGTGGCTGAGCGCCGATGACATCAACGACACTGACCACACGCCCGACGCCGCCACGCGCCGCCCACTCGCACGCGTGACGCTCACGAGCACCTGGCGGCAACCGGGTTTCGCCAGCGTGGCCGTCGAACGCCTCGCAGCGTGGCTCGACTTGCGGGTCTTGTGGATCTTGCGGCGCGCGCATTAGCGGCGCGACGTGAAAGCCGGCAGACCTCGCCGGCGGCTCACAAGCACACAAGCAAAACGCCGGGCGTCCGCGAAAACGGACGCCCGGCGCAGGTCTCGAAACGCGCTAAAAAGTGCTTGCCTCAGAACTTGTGCCGCAAGCCGAAGTTCACCATCGTCTGCGACGACGTGCCGTTGTAGCCATACGAGCCGATCGACGCTTCCGCCGGCATCGAACCGCCCGAGCCATCGCCCTGCTCGCCGCTCGCGTGCTGCCAGGCCGCGGTCATATAGAGATCGGTGCGCTTCGACAGGCTGTAATCCGCGCCGATCGACACCTGATGGTAGTTCGCGTTCGTGTCGCCGCTCGCGTGCGTATAGGTGTAGCCGAGCCCGAGCAGCAGCGCCGGGTTGAGCTGGTAATTCACGAAACCCTGGCCGGTGTTGTACTTCTCCGTGTCGCGGAACACCGAGCTCGCATCCGGCGCGTACTGCGCGTTGCTATAGCCGAGCCCGAACGTGAAGAGGCCCGCCGAATACTGCGCGGCCGCTCGCGCGATGGAAAGTGAGTGTGCGCTCGCATACCCGGAATTGACCGCCCCGTCGAACGTGCCGTCCGAGGTGCTGGTCCAGCCGTCGGTGCGGATGCCGAGTCCGGCCTGGCTGTTGGCCGCGTAGAAGTAGCCGCCCGCGACCGCGATCGGGCCGTTGTTGTAGGCGACCGCCGCCGAATACGACTGCTCGGAACCGGTCGATCCCGCGATGCCGCCGAACGAATACATCGCGGCGGCCTGCAGGCCGTTCCACACCGGCGTGGTGTATTTGACGGCGTTGTTGACGCGGAAGCTGTTGTCGTAATTGTCGACATCGCCGGGCGTGGCGAAGGCCGAGCCGAAGTAGTTGTCGGCCGTGATGCCCTGCACGAGATCGATGAGCGGATCGTACTGACGCCCGAGCGTGAGCGAGCCGTATTGCTCGGCGGTCAGGCCGACGTACGCCTGGCGACCGAACATGCGGCCGCCCTGCCCCGACTGACCGGTCGACGGATTGAAGCCGTTTTCCAACTGGAAGATCGCCTTGAGGCCGCCGCCCAGATCTTCGGCGCCCTTCAGGCCCCAGCGCGAGCCCGACAGATTGCCGAAGCTGCTGTTGCCGAGCGACCAGAGACTGTTGCTGCCGTTGGCGTGGTTGACGTAGGTGATCGACGTGTCGATGGTGCCGTACAGCGTGACACTGGTCTGAGCCTGCGCGATGCCGGCTGCACCGAGCGCGGCGAGCGAAAGCGAAGTCAAGGCTAGTCTTTTCACGTCATTCTCCTCGCACGGTCAAATCGCAGTCATACGTCGCCCGAGGTAATCAGACTAACTCCAGCGCGAGGGGAAGTAAAAGATTTAAAAAGCGTGTATCCAAATCGTCACAGCGGATTCAGAAACGGTCGCGTGCTGCCGTAAATCATTCTGTCGCGCGATGAAACAATGGCGCGCCCCATTTTCGCCGACGCCTTGCCCAGCGGGGCTGTCGGCGTGTTCGTCCTGTCGGGTTATGCGAGGTTTTCGCCGCCGTGTTCCGCTTTGAATCGATGCCGCCGTCTCATGGCCCGCTTTTGCTCGCTTTTGCCAATTCCGCAATCCGGCACATATGACATTAACAAACGTTTAACGACCGATTTAACCGCCGATACCGTCGAAAACCCGCTTTTGGCCGATCACCGATCACGCTCCCGATCGTTCACTTTTTGGGATTCTTTATCCGCTTAGTCAACCATTGGGCCGCCCAGCGCGTTTGCTGGATTACCAGTCATTTACCGAACGTTTACGTTTTGGCTCGCCGTCCCGGCTCTGATTACTGCGTGCCGCGACCGCGCGGCGCCTGCACCGGAAGAACGTGACGACCAGAACGCGATGCCGTCCCCGGGGACGCCGCCCACGGCGCATTGGCGCCATCGCAGACTCGCCAGACCGATCCATGCTTCAATCACCCCCTTCGCGCATCGCGCGCGCCGCCCTCGTGGCGATGCGCCGCCGCGCTCGCGCCCTGCGCCTGCAGCGCTTCGTCGCGCCGGCGCTCGCGCTTGGCATCTGCGCGCTGCTGCTGGTCGTGTTCCAGCATCTCTCGCGATCCGTCGACTACCGCTCGGTGATCCGCCAGCTCTGGCATCTGAGCGCATTCCAGTGGATCGGCGCGCTGGGCGCGACCGCGCTGAGCTTCGTCGCGCTCGTCGGACGCGACGCCATCGGCCTGCGCTATCTCGGCATGAAGGTGCCGCGCGGCCCGCTCTGGGTCGGCGCGATCGCCG
>NZ_JAAGPN010000173.1:0-17442 GCF_017104805.1 Paraburkholderia sp. Ac-20347
CTCGGCGGCGGCTGGGGCGACGCGAAGCCGCAGACGCCCGCGCAACCCGACGGCAACGCGCCGCCGCCCGCGCCGCTCGCCGCGCGTTAAGCGACGCGCTAATTGCCGCACCTTCGGTGCAGGCGCTTCGCGGCTGGCCGGTATGCACGTGCATATCGCCAGCCGCGATTTCATTTGCGTAAACGGTTCGTAGACCGTGCCGGCGCGTGCCACTATCATCGTCTGATTGAAGCTGGAGCGGATGGCGCGCCGTCCGCCTGAAAGCTCGCTCGCGAGCGTCACTCATTCGGGAACCCAGGCATGAACGATCCACGACCGCCGCGCACGGCGGAGCACGCTACGTCCTTCTCGACACGGCTCGCGACGCTCGCCGCAACCCTGCGCGAAACCGCTGCGCGTCGCGATCTCGCGGGCGGTCACGCCGCCGCCGAAAAGCAGTTGATCGCCGATGCCGGTCTGCTCGCGCTCGCGGTGCCGCGCGAGTTTGGCGGTGCGTTCGACGACGCGTTTGACGACGCAACCGGCGCGCAAAACGGCACGCAAAACGGCACGCGCTGGCCCGAAATCTACCAAACGATCCGCACGCTCGCGCGCGCGGATAGCGCGCTCGCGCATCTGCTCGGCTTCCAGTTCCTGCAGATCGTGAGCGTCGATCTGTGGGGCAGCGCCGCGCAACGCGCGGACTGGCTGCGCGGCACGGTCGAGCATCGCTGGTGGTGGGGCAACGCGGTCAATCCGCTCGATACGCGGCTCGTCGCGCAGGCGGACGGCGAGGGCGGCTGGCGTCTGCACGGCAAAAAGGGTTTCTGCTCCGGCACTTACGGTTCGCAGATGATGACCGTGAGCGCGCACGATCCGGCGACCGGCCAGCCCGTGTTCGCGGTGGTGCCGACGACGCGCGCGGGCATCACCGTGCACGACGACTGGGACCCGATCGGCCAGCGCCAGACCGACAGCGGCACCGTGTCGTTCGATGCGGTCGAAGTGCGCGCGCATGAAGTGCTCAAGCGTCCCGACACGCCGCGCGCCTCGCTGCGCACGCTGGTCTCGCAACTCGTGCTGACGAACCTGTTCGTCGGCATCGCGGAAGGCGCGCTCGAAGAGGCGCGTGAATACGTGCTGGCGAACGGCCGTCCGTGGGTGAATTCGGGCGTGCAGCGCGCCGCCGACGATCCCTATCTCCAGCAGCGTTTCGGCGAGATGCGCATTCAGGCGCTCTCGGCGTCGCTGCTCGCGGACCGCGCGGCGTCGCTGCTCGACGCCGCCTGGGCGCAGGGTGACGCGCTCGGCGCGGACACGCGCGCCGAAGTCTCGCTCGCGGTCTCCGAAGCGAAGATCGTCGCGCATCGCGCCGCGCTCGCTGCAGGCGAGCAACTGTTCGACGCCTGCGGCGCGCGCGCCACGGCCGCCGCGCTCGCGTTCGACCGCTTCTGGCGCAACGCGCGCGTGCACACGCTGCACGATCCGCTCGACTATCGCGTGCGCGATGTGGGCCGCCACGCGCTCACGCGCGAATTGCCGGAGCCGACGCTGTACACTTGAGGGACCGATCGCGCGCCCCTCGTTTTGCGGGCCGCGAAAAAATCCACCCTCGAGGATCGCACCGTTGGAGTTCAAATTACCCACAACGGCGACGGCGCCGTTTTGCCCATCGGAAGTGCAGGGCAGCGTGGCAGTGTCGCCGGCCGCGCCGTTCTGGAAAAAGTTTCTCCAGTTCGCCGGCCCCGGCCTGCTGATCTCGATCGGTTATATGGACCCGGGCAACTGGGCCACCGACATCGAGGCCGGTTCGCGCTACGGTTACAACCTGCTGTTCGTGGTCGTACTGTCGAGCATCGCCGCGATGGCGCTGCAATGTCTCGCGATGCGGTTGGGCATCGTCACGGGCCGCGATCTCGCCGAACTCTCGCGCACGCGTTATTCGAAACCGGTCGCGCTCGGCCAGTGGGTGCTCGCCGAACTCTCGATCATCGCCTGCGATCTCGCCGAAGTGCTCGGCGGCGCGCTCGCGTTCCATCTGCTGCTCGGCTGCTCGTTGATGTGGGGCGTGGTGCTCACTGCGTTCGACACAGTCATCGTGCTCGGCCTGAAGGGCAAGAATTTCCGCACGCTCGAAGCGATCATGGCGGGACTGATCGCCACCATCGGCATCGGTTACGTGATCGAGCTGGCGCTCGTGAAGCCGCACTGGCCGTCGGTGTTCGCGGGCGCGGTGCCGTCGTGGCACGCGATCGCCAGCCAGGAGCCGCTCTATCTCGCGATCGGCATTCTGGGCGCGACCGTGATGCCGCATAACCTCTACCTGCATTCGTCGATTGTGCAGACGCGCGCCGTGAAGCGCGACGAAGCGAGTATCGGTCAGGCGATCGGTCTGTCGCGGCTCGACACCATCGTCTCGCTGGTGCTCGCGCTGCTGATCAACGCGGCCATTCTGATTCTCGCGGCGGCGGCGTTTCATGCGACGGGCCACAACCAGGTCACCGAAATCGAGGACGCCTACAAGCTGCTCGCGCCCATCGTCGGCAGCGGTGCGGCGGCCGTGCTGTTCGCGATCACGCTGCTGGCGTCGGGGCAAAGCTCGACCTTCACCGGCACCGTGGCGGGCCAGGTGATCATGGAAGGCTTTTTGCAGATGAAGATTCCGTGCTACCAGCGGCGGCTCATCACGCGCGTGCTCGCGCTGATTCCGGCGTTCGCGGGCGTGTGGCTGCTGGGCAACGGCGCGGTGGGCAAGCTGCTGGTCGCGAGCCAGGTGGTGCTGAGCCTGCAGTTGCCGTTCGCGCTCTGGCCGCTCATCCGCATGACGAACGATCGTTCACTGATGGGCGTGTTCGTGAACCGGCTGTCCACGCGCATGATCGCGTGGCTGCTGTTCGCCATCATCACGGCGGCGAACCTGTGGCTGGTCTGGCAGACCTTCGTGGGGAACTGAGGGGATCGAGGGGAATTGAGGCGAAGAAATGCGCTTCGCCGTCCGGCGCCGCGTGGGGCACCGGACGGTTTCGCGTCTAGTCGTGCTGCTGCGTCCGGTTGACCGGATCTTGGCTCTCCTACGCTTATGCAGCCTCGGCAATGCCATCCGGCGTTTCCACCGGAAGGTCGCTCTCGGTCTGCTCTGCGCCCCGTCGCGCTGCAGCCGCCTTCTTCGTCTTGCCAGCGCGCGAAGGCGGCTGGCATGCGCCACACACGACGTTGTGCTGCAAGTCGTGGCGGTGCGCGACGAACTTACCGCCACAACGGCAGCAAGGCGTCATCTGCAGAATATCGGCATCGAAAAACCGCACCAGAGTCCACGCACGCGTGAGGTCGAGCACAGGCTCGGTCTCGCTGTGGCGGCAATGTTCCAGATACAGCCGGAACCCTTTGGTGAGCGCGTCGAGATGCGAACAACGCGCTTCGTTCTTGAGGAACAGGTACGTGTTGTAGAACAGCGAAGCATGAATGTTCGCCAGCCACGTCATGTACCAGTCCGCCGAGAACGGCAACATACCCTTGGGCGGCGATACGCCGCGGATCTCACGATACAGGCGAATCATGCGGTCCCGCGAGAGCGACAGCTCGCTCTCCAGAACCTGCATGCGCGCGCCCAGTTCGATCAGCGCGATCGCGCGAAATACTTCCTGGGCATCTTCGGTGAGGCTGCGGCGGTTCGTCATGTCCGTTTCCCTCAGGCGAATTGCCCGGCGGGCTGTCCCGCAAGCAGGATAGCCGCATGAGTCGCCGCTACGTTGGCATGCCGGGAAGTCTGCGTCAGAGCGGACAACATGGCATGGTCATCGAAGCGGAAAAAGCAAAGAAGCTGGTCGGAAGCAGCCAGCTTGACGATCTGTGCCAAAGACAGATTGGAAAGCAGATCGGCCAGTTCCGACGACAGACCCAGTCGGAACATCCCGACCGGTTTGTCCTCGCGCAGCATGCGCTGTGCGAGCATCAGATACGACAAATTAATTTCGCGGATAGATTCCAGCGTCTCGCTGCTACGGTCCATTTCTCTCTTTTCCGAAGCCCCGATTAAACCCCCCGGCATTTGCTGCCGTTGTAACTTTTCTGGTCGTTGTCGGACCGCTCTTTGTCGGCCCTGACTCTTTGATACAACGTGTTACAACTCGTAACACGTTGAAGCGAATTGTATGAGGACTAATCTCAGAAATCAATCCCTCTTCAAAAAAATAATTCGCCTGTTACAAATATTTTCGGTAACTCTTTCTGGTGTCCGAAACAACTGGCCCCAGGAAGCCGAAGCGCACGCACAGTCGCCTGAAATTTCTCGTAAACCCGCGTGCTATAAGGGATTCCTCAACGGCACCGCTGCTCGCGCAACGAATCGTAAATCACGCACGAGCGTGCGTCATCCAAATAAACGGTTTGAAAGGATTTGCGTTGACAGGTAAGAAATGCGCAGTTGGTGATTAATACGTATGAGGATAAATCTGTAACAAGTGTTTCGACCCTGTGTAACGAGGCTTGTCAAGATGTGACAAGTCGCATGCACGCGCGTCGCGTTGACGCGCTTTGTAACAGCGCCTCTTTACATGAATATGTAAATCGCATCGATTTGCGAAATTGCACGTATGGCGGCGCATACGTGCAAAGGCAGAACCGGCACTCGCGTGCCGGTTTTAGAGGCCTTTTCCGATTCAAACGGCCCTTTCGCCGAGAATCGGCGTGCGTTTGACCTCGGAAATATAGAGCAGGATCAGCGAGACCCACACGACGCCGTAAAGCAGCATGAAGCAGCTCGAGCGGATCTTGAGCAGGTCGAGCAGCGCGCCGAACAGGATCGGCAGCAGAAAGCCGCCGAGCCCGCCCGCAAGCCCGACGATGCCAGTCACTACGCCCATGTTGGACGGAAAGTCGTCGGCGACATATTTGAAAGTGGACGCCATGCCGAACGCAAACACCGCGCCGAGCACGAAGGTGAGCGCCACGAAGCCCGCGAGCGGCATGCTGATATGAAGCGTGGCGGTGCCGTCGATGGTGTGGATCACGAAGTCGGTGGCCGGGTACGAGAGGATGAAGAGACAGATCCACGCGACCCACAAGCCCCACCAGGTGACGTTGTGCGCGCCGAGTTTGTCGGCGAGCAGGCCGCCGACCGCGCGCAGCACCGAGCCCGGCAGCGAGAAACCCGCCGCGAACGCCGACGCCATCACCAGCGACATGCCGTATTCAGCCTTCAGATACTGCGGAATCCACAGCGAAAGGGCCGTGAAGCCGCCGAACGTGATCGAGTAGTACTGGCACAGGCGCCAGACGCGCGGATCGGCGAGCACCTTGAACGAATCGAGCAGCGAGCCGTTCGACTTGCCCGCGCCCGGATCGCGCGCCGAGGCGAACCAGAAGATCACGGCGGTCACGAGCAGCGCGACGGCGTAGATGCGTGGCACGAAGCGCCATCCGTACAGCGACTGCAAGGTGGGCGTGACGAACAGGTTGACGGCCGCGCCCGCCGTGCCCGCGCCGAAAAAGCCCATCGCGAAGCCGCGTTTCTGGGGCGGGAAGAAGCGCGCGACATACGGCGTGCCGACCGCGAACGACGCGCCCACGCAGCCCAGAAAGAGCCCGATGAACAGAAACTGCCAGAGCTGGCTCGCGTAACTGACGATATAGACCGGCACCGCGCACACCACGAGCAGGGCCGTCATGACGATGCGACCGCCGTAGCGGTCGGTCCACGCGCCCAGCGGCAGACGCATGATCGCGCCGGTGAGCACGGGCGTGGACGTGAGCAGGCCGAACTCGGTGCTGTTGAGCTTGAGTTCTTCGCGCAGCGGTACGCCGAGCACGCCGAACATCATCCACACCACGAAGCAGACCAGAAAGGCGAGCGTGCTTGCGAACAGGACGGACCACGCCTGGCCGCTCACGCGTGTGGGCGCGGCGTCGGTGGTCGGAGGTGGTTCGGTGCGCAGATTCATGATGTTTTCCTTGGTTGCGCGTTGTGCTGGTGTGTGATCGTGTGTAACGGGCGGGTTACTGCACGAGCGGACTCGTGGCCGCGTCGACGGCGGCGTGTTCGAGCGTCGCCGCCGATGCGAGGATCGAGACGTATTGCTGAATCGCCTTGTGACGCACGCGCTCGGTGAGAAAGCGCGCGATGTCGTCGGCGGCGGTTTCGAAGGGGACCGGCTCGCCGGGCACGCGCCGGTCGATGCGCACGAGGTGAAAGCCGAAGCGCGTGCGCACGAGGCGCGGCAGCAAACCGAGTTCGGGACTGTTGAACAGCGCCTGCTCGAATTCGGGCACGGCGTCGCCGCGCGTGAGCTGGCCGAGGCTGCCGCCCACGGCGCCCGACGGGCAGTTCGACAGTTCGCCCGCGCGCGCCTCGAACGCGTGCGGTTCGCGCAGCAAGGCGTTGAGCGCGTCTTCGGCCTGATGGCGCAGCAGCGCGAGCGGCACGCGCTCCGTCACGGCGAACAGAATATGGCTCGCGTAGACGATCTCGTTGCGCACGAACTGTGCGGCGTGCTGCGCGTAATAGCGGCGGCAATCGTCGGGCGTCGGCTCGGGCACGCGCAGTTCGCGCGCGAGCAGCGTGTCGAGTGTGTCGTCGTCGAGGGCGGCGTCGGCGTCGATCAGCGCGAGTTCGGCGGCGCGCTGGCGCAGCAGTTCGCGCACGACCAGCGCGCGGCGCGCGGCGAGCGGCGGGTCCGGATCGTCGGCGTGATGACGGCTTTCCTCGTCGATCGCCTCAGCGGCGATGTCCACGTGATTCACCCGCGCGGGCTGCGTGCGATCGAGCGTGTGCGGATCGGCGTTCATGGTTTCGTCTCCTGGCGTTCGCGGGGTATCGGCTCAGCGCTTGCGCACGAGTTGATACGGACGCAGCAGATACGCCACCGAGGCCAGCCCGCTCCAGATATGCACCATCCGCGTGAACGGCGAAACGAGGAAGATCGTGAAGCCGAGCGCGATATGCATCTGATAGACGAGCGGCACGCCGTCGAGCAGCGCCGCGAGATTGCCCTGGAACGTCACGACGCCTTTCACGTAATCGGTGAGCTGTTCGAACATCGCGCCGTCCATGTGATGCGCGGAGAGCACGACGGTCATGAGCCCGAGCGCGAGCTGCACCCACAGCATCAGCACGATGACGATGTCCCACACCTTGCTGTTGCGGCGAATGCGCGTGTCGCCCAGACGTCGCGCGATCAGCAGCGTGAGCCCGACGATGGCGAACGCGCCCGCGATGCCGCCCGCGACCATCGCGAGCAACTGGTGCATCGACGCGGAGATGAACGGCGCGACGAGCCAGTGCGGCGCGAGAAAGCCCGCGAAATGCCCGGCCACCACGACGAGAATGCCCCAGTGAAACAGGTTGCTGCCGAGGCGCAGCGTGCCGCGCCGCAGCAGTTGCGACGAGTCGCTTTTCCACGTGTATTGCTCGCGGTCGAAGCGCACCAGCGAGCCGAACAGCAGCACCGCGAGGCAGATGTACGGATAGATGCCGAACAGGAACTGATGGAAATATGGGCCCATGACTGATCCTTTCCAGGTGAGACGTGTCGTGCGATTGGGTGCTTGCTCTTGTGCTGCTTTCTTGCGCCGTGCCTCAGCGCGGCGGCCGCCGTGCGTGGAACTGCACCGGCGCGACGCCGGGCTGCGTGTTGCCCATGAAGCGCACCGGCTCCTCGCTCCATGCGGCGTCGAGCGCGCTCAAGCCTTCGCGATCGTGTGGCGCGTTGGCGTCGTCGTCGTGGGCTTCGTCGGGCTGTGCCGCGCCGTTGTCGCCCGCGAGCGCGAGCACCGCGCCGGTTACATACGCGTAGTGGCTGTTGCGGCGGCTCAGCTCCGCGGTGATCGATTGCAGGATCGCCGTGGTTTCGCCGAGCAGCGAGCGCGCTTCGTTTGCTTCGAGCAGCGAGAGATATTCGAGGAACACCGGCAGATAATCGGGCAACTGCTCGGGACCGAGCAGCAGGCCGTGGCGCTCGTAGGTCTGCTTCAGATCGATCATCGCCTGGCCGCGATCGCGCGATTCGCCGTGCACGTGCTCGAACAGATGCAGCGAGGTCGCGCGGCCGCGATCGAATAGCGCGACGTAGTTTTCCTGCAGCGCAAGCAGATCGCGCGAGCCGAGATAATCGAAGAAACGCAGCAGACGCTCGCGCGTGTCGCCGCGCAGCGCGCGTTCGCCTTGCAGATACGCGCGCGCTTCGTCGATGGAGTGAATCAGCGTGTCGTCGGGATACTCGAGACACGCGGCGAGCAGCCTGAACGTGAGGCTATTGAGACGGGGCGCGAACATCTCAGATCTCCTGAATCGGAATGTTGCGATGACCGGTTTTCGGCGCGAAGAGGCTCGCGTCGCTGCGTCCATCGGAACAGCCGTTGCCGAACGTGAAGCCACACGACGAATGCAGATCGAAGGCGTTTTCCGCGTATTCGCGGTGCGTAGTCGGAATCACGAAACGGTCCTCGTAATTCGCAATCGCCAGATAGCGATACATCTCTTCCACCTGATGCAGCGAGAGCCCGGCTTGCGTGAGCACCTGCGTGGCGTCGACGCGATCGACGTGGCGCGCGCGCATGAACGCGCGCATCGCGAGCAGACGTTCGAGCGCGACCTGCACGGGTTGCTCGTCGCCGGCCGTGAGCAGATTCGCCAGATAACGCAGCGGAATGCGCAGCGAATGCACGTCGGGCAGCCAGCCGTTCATGCCCAGATCGCCGCTATTGGCGGCCGCGTTGATCGGCGAAAGTGGCGGCACGTACCAGACCATCGGCAGCGTGCGGAACTCGGGATGCAGCGGAAACGCAATGCGCCAGTCGATCGCCATCTTGTAGACCGGCGAGCGTTGCGCGCCCTCGATCCACGCGGCGGGCACGCCGTCGCGCTCGGCCTGCGCGATCACTTGCGGATCGAACGGATCGAGAAACACATCGAGCTGCGCCTGATACAGGTCCTTTTCATTCGCGACGCTGGCGGCTTCCTGAATGCGGTCCGCGTCGTAGAGCATCACGCCGAGATAGCGGATGCGGCCCACGCAGGTTTCCGAGCACACGGTCGGCTGGCCCGCTTCGATACGCGGATAGCAGAAGATGCACTTCTCCGCCTTGCCGCTCTTCCAGTTGTAGTAAATCTTCTTGTACGGGCAGCCCGATACGCACATGCGCCAGCCACGGCATTTGTCCTGATCGATCAGCACGATGCCGTCTTCTTCGCGCTTGTAGATCGAGCCCGAAGGACACGCCGCCACGCATGCCGGATTCAGGCAGTGCTCGCACAGGCGCGGCAAATACATCATGAAAGTATTTTCGAACTGGCCGTAAATCTCTTTCTGCACGTTCTCGAAGTTGTAGTCCTTCGCGCGCTTTTCGAATTCGCCGCCGAGAATTTCTTCCCAGTTCGGCCCCCATTCGATTTTCTCCATGCGCTCGCCGCTCACCAGCGAACGCGGCCGCGCGACCGGCGTGGCCTTCGTATTGCCCGCTTCCTGCAAATGCGCGTAATCGAAGGTGAACGGCTCGTAGTAGTCGTCGATTTCGGGCAGATGCGGATTGGCGAAAATCTGCGCGAGCAAACGCCACTTGTTGCCCAGACGCGGCTCGATCTTGCCGTCGGCTTTACGCACCCAGCCGCCGCGCCAGCGCTCCTGATTTTCCCAATCCTTCGGATAACCGATGCCCGGCTTCGTTTCGACGTTGTTGAACCACGCGTATTCCATGCCTTCGCGGCTCGTCCAGACGTTCTTGCAGGTGACCGAACAGGTATGGCAGCCGATGCATTTATCGAGGTTCAGCACCATGGCAATCTGCGCGCGCACTTTCATGACGTTTCTCCTTCGCGAACGACGGGCGGCAATGCGCCCACGGGCGTTTCTTCGCCATCGAGCCAATCGACGTTCTTCATTTTGCGGACGATGAGAAACTCGTCGCGATTGGAGCCGACCGTGCCGTAGTAATTGAAGCCGTAAGCGAGTTGCGCGTAGCCGCCGATCATGTGCGTGGGCTTGAGCGAAATGCGCGTGACCGAGTTGTGAATGCCGCCGCGCGTGCCGGTGATTTCCGAGCCCGGCGTATTCACGATCTTTTCCTGCGCGTGATACATCATCACCATGCCGCGCGGAATGCGTTGACTCACCACGGCGCGCGCGCACAAGGCGCCGTTCGAGTTGTAGCACTCGATCCAGTCGTTATCGACCACGCCGATCTGCTGCGCGTCCTGCTCGGAAATCCACACGATCGGACCACCGCGCGAGAGCGTGAGCATCAGCAGATTGTCGGTGTACGTGCTGTGAATGCCCCATTTCTGGTGCGGCGTGATGAAGTTCAGCGCGATCTCGGGATTGCCGTTCGAGCGCGAGCCCACCATGTTTTCGTAGCTGCCCGTGTCGATGGGCGGTTTGTAGACGCAAAGCCCTTCGCCGAATGCGCGCATCCACTCGTGGTCCTGATACAGCTGCTGTCGGCCACTGAGCGTGCGCCAGGGAATCAGCTCGTGCACGTTCGTATAACCGGCGTTATACGAAACATGTTCCGATTCGATGCCGCTCCATGTCGGCGACGAAATGATCTTGCGCGGTTGCGCCTGGATATCGCGGAAGCGGATCTTTTCGTCGGCGCGCGCTTCGGACAGATGCGCGTGCTGAATGCCGGTGATCTTGCTGAGCGCGTCCCACGCTTTCACCGAAACCTCGCCGTTGGTTTCGGGCGCGAGCGAGAGAATGGTTTCGGCGGCGTCGATCGCGGATTCGATGCGCGGGCGGCCGGCGGCGTCGCCGAATGCGGGCTCGTTCGCGTAGCGATAGTTGAGATCGCCGAGCTCTTTCACTTCGTCCTGCGTGTTCCAGCTGATGCCCTTGCCGCCGTTGCCGAGCTTGTCGAGCAGCGGCCCGAGCGATGTGAAACGGTGATACGTCTCGGGATAATTGCGCTCGACCACGGCCACGGTCGGCATGGTCTTGCCCGGAATCGGCTCGCATTCGCCGCGCTTCCAGTCGGCCACGCCGAACGGCTGTGCGAGTTCGCCCGGCGCATCGTGCGCGATCGGCGAAAGCACCACGTCGCGCTCCACGCCCAGATGCCCGACGCTCAGTTCGGAAAAGCGCTTCGCGATGCTCTTGAAAATTTCCCAGTCGCTTTTCGACTGCCACGCGGGATCGACGGCGGCGGAGAGCGGATGAATGAACGGATGCATGTCCGACGTGTTCATGTCGTCCTTCTCGTACCACGTGGCCGTGGGCAGCACGATGTCCGAGTACATGCAGGTCGTGGACATGCGGAAGTCGAGCGTGCAGAGCAGATCGAGCTTGCCGCGCGGCGCTTCGTCGTGCCAGACGATTTCCTCGGGATGCGGCGCGCCTTGCTTCGACATTTCCTCGCCCTGCACGCCGTTGGTTGTGCCGAGCAGATGCTTGAGGAAATACTCGTGACCCTTGCCCGACGAGCCGAGCAGATTCGAGCGCCACACGAACAGGTTGCGCGGGAACGCGTCTGGATCGTCGGGATCTTCGCAGGCGAGCTTGAGGCTGCCGTCCTTGAGGCTCGCGGCGACGTGTGCGCCCGCTTGCGCGGCGTCGCCGATCGTGCGCCCGAGTTCGAGCGGATTGCTTTTCAGTTGCGGCGCCGACGGCAGCCAGCCCATGCGTTCCGCGCGCACGTTGTAGTCGATGGGCGCGCCGTGATACGCCGATTTGTCCGCGAGCGGCGAGAGCAGATCGGTCGGATTCATCGGGTCGTAGCGCCACTGGTCGGTGTGCGCGTAGAAGAACGAAGTGGCGTTCATCTGGCGCGGCGGACGGCTCCAGTCGAGCGCGAACGCGAGCGCGGTCCAGCCGGTTTGCGGACGCAGCTTTTCCTGGCCGACGTAATGCGACCAGCCGCCGCCCGACTTGCCGACGCAACCGCACATCACCAGCATGTTGATGATCGCGCGGTACGCCATGTCCATATGGAACCAGTGATTGATGCCCGCGCCGATGATGACCATCGACTTGCCCTCGGTCTTGTCGGCGTTCTCGGCGAACTGGCGCGCGACGTTGATGACGTCCGCGCGCTTCACGCCCGTGATCGCTTCCTGCCACGCGGGCGTGTAGGGCACGTCGTCGTCGTAGCTCTGCGCGACGTCCTTGCCGCCGAGGCCCTGATCGAGCCCGTAGTTCGCGATGAACAGATCGTAGACGGTGGCGACGATCCGCTCGCCTTCGCGCGTGGCCACGCGGCGCACGCCGATGCGGCGCGAGAGGATCGACTGGTGCTCCGTATGCGCGAAGTGCGCGTGCGCGACGTTGCCGAAGTAGGGGAACGCGACGTCCACCACGTCGTCGTGTTCGGCGACGAGCGAGAGCGCGGGCGTGAGCGGTTCGCCTTCGGCGTTCTCCTCGCGCAGATTCCATTTGCCCAGATCGCCGCCCACCTGCTGACCCCAGCGGAAGCCCGCCGATCCGCCCGGCACGGCGAATTCGCCATTCGCGGCGTCGATCACCACGGTCTTCCAGTCGGGATTGTTGGACTGGCCGAGCGCGTCCGGGAAGTCGGAGGCGCGCAGATAGCGGTCGGGCACGTACTGGCCGTCGCGCTCGACGAGCGTGACGAGGCACGACATGTCGGTGAAGCGGCGGCAGTAGTCGGCGAAATACGCGCTTTTGCCCGCGAGGTGATATTCCTTGAGGATCACGTGGCCCATCGCGAGCGCGAGCGCCGCGTCGGTGCCCTGCTTCGGATGCAGCCAGATGTCGCCGAACTTCGCGCCTTCCGCGTAATCGGGAAAGATCGACACGATCTTCGCGCCGCGATAACGCGCCTCCACCATGAAGTGCGCGTCGGGCGTGCGCGTTTGCGGCACGTTCGAGCCCCACATCATGATGAACGTGGAGTTGTACCAGTCGGCCGATTCGGGCACGTCGGTCTGCTCGCCCCAGGTTTGCGGCGAAGCGGGCGGCAGGTCGCAATACCAGTCGTAGAACGAGAGACACACGCCGCCGATCAGCGAAAGGTAGCGCGAGCCGGCCGCGTACGAGACCATCGACATGGCCGGAATGGGCGAGAAGCCGATCACGCGGTCGGGGCCGTGGCGCTTGACCGTATGCACGTTCGCGGCGGCCACGATCTCGGTGACTTCGCTCCAGTCGGCGCGCACGAAACCGCCGAGGCCGCGCCGCGATTGATAGCTCTTGCGCGCGGCTTCGTCGTCGACGATGGCGGCCCACGCTTCCACGGGACCGAGCGTGCGGCGCTTCTCGCGCCACAGCTTGACGAGCGCGCTGCGCACGAGCGGGTACTTCAGGCGGTTCGCGCTGTAGAGATACCAGGAATACGACGCGCCGCGCGAGCAGCCGCGCGGTTCGTGATTGGGCATGTCGGGGCGCGTGCGCGGGTAGTCGGTCTGCTGTGTTTCCCACGCGACGATGCCGCCTTTCACGTAGATCTTCCAGGAGCACGAGCCGGTGCAGTTCACGCCGTGCGTGGAGCGCACGATCTTGTCGTGCGCCCAGCGCGTGCGGTAGGCGTCCTCCCATTTCCGGTCTTCGTCTGTGACGGCGCCATGGCCGTCTGCGAATTGGGGTCTTGCGGTCGTGAAATAGCGCAGACGATCCAGAAAATGGCTCATGACACCTCCAGACAACCCTGTGGGGACAGGTTTATTTAAGAATGTGCAACTTAACAAGTAAATCTAATACATCAAATGTTAATAGACACTTGTCGCGCCATGCGCGCATTACGAATGCAATGCGATTTGAATCAAAAGAAGTGTGTGATGGCATTGTGCACGATGCGATATTTGTGCGTGTCCAATTTGCGCCAATAAAAGTTAGATATCGTTTCGATGTATTTTAAAAGGAATAACGCTTTGAATTGGAGGCGTTGAATGTCTCGTTTGAAATGGACGATGATGGCCGCTGTAAATGCCTTGTTTACAGGGGGATTCGTCGAGTTGTGTATATGAAAGGCGATGTGAATGGCGCGTGAAATGGCGCTTTGAGTCGTGCGGATGACGATGTCGTATTCTCAAATGATGTGCGACGTAGCGTCGCGCGCTATTTACATCGACGTGGAAAAGGAATTAGAGAGACGCGGAGAAAGGGATTGGATGCGTATGGCATTGAAATGCATCGACATTCGAAATATGACAATTGCAATCTTCACAATTGCATGAATTTCGATAATTGCGCCTATCGGCATGACTTCGAATAACTGCGCGTTTAATCGCGCTGCGCCTGCAATGCCTGGGCGGTCCGGGCGTCGGCGGGAAAGAATGCCTCGATGGCCAGTTCGGAAAGCGTGATGTCCACGGGCGTGCCGAACACAGTCGTGGTGCTGTAGAACGCCAGTTCGCCGAGCGCCGTCTGCACGCGCAGCGGTATCGCGATGTGATGCTGGACCGGTTCGACAGCCGCGTGGCCCGCATGCGGCGGTGCGGGATAGGCGGCGAGTTCGTCGTGTAGCGCGGCGAGCGTGGGGTCCGCGCTGGCGTCGATCTGCCGTTGCAGGCGCGCGAGCAGATGCGCGCGCCAGGCGTGCCAGTTGAGGATGCGCGGGGCGATGCCGTCGGGATGGAGCGAGAGGCGCAACGCGTTCACGGGCGCGGCCAGCAAGGCGGGCGAAGCGTCGCCGATCAGCGGCGCGAGCGCGTCGTTGGCGGCCACGATGTTCCAGTGGCGATCGACCGCGAGGGCCGGATAAGGTGCGTGAGCCCGCAGCACGAGTTCGACGGCTTCGCGTGCGGCCGCGAGTTGCGGATCGTCGAGCGCGCGTTCGCGATAGAGCGGCGCGTAGCCGGCCGCGACGAGCAGCGCGTTGCGTTCGCGTAGCGGCACGTCGAGCCGTTCGGCGAGATGCATCACCATTTCGCGGCTCGGCGTGGCGCGGCCCGATTCCACGAAGCTCAGATGGCGCGTGGAGATTTCCGCTTCGGTGGCGAGCAGCAACTGGCTCATGCGGCGGCGCTGCCGCCATTCACGCAACAGTTCGCCGACACCGCGCCGCGCGTCGCCGGAAGCGGACACGGCGAGCGTCGACGTGAACGGAGACGTGAGGGTGTTCATGGCGCCGATTCTAACGAAATCGCGCCGCTGCGCGATTACCTCAGACGTAATGGCGGCGCTGCATGGGCGCGATTCTTTTTTGTCGGCGCGGCGATGCGGGCATCATGTGAATCCCGCGCGTTTGTACACGCGCGGTGTGCGCGCAAGCCACTTATCGCTGCGCGTGCGATCGCCTAGAATGCAATTTCACTTTTCGTGCTGGCATGGCGGGAGAAGGCCATGAGGGAAACGGTTGTCGCTTATCTGCTGGGTCCGGCCGTGATGGTGCTGATCTGCGCCGCCATGTGGGCCGCGTCGCGCCATCATCGCGGTAGTTTCGAGGCACGCGTCGCGCGCTGGCTCGATGCGCACCGGGGGCACGGCATCCGCCATAAGCATTGAGCGTGCCAGTGCGGCGCGGCAATCGGTGCAACGCCGGCCGCGCCTTGCGGGTATACGTGCATTCCATTCGCGACGAGCTTCTTCCAGATTGCGCCAATTGAATGGCACTCCGAAGCAATTGATGCGCTGCCGCGCTCCGGCCGTATCGGGTCTGTCCCGTATGCGGGGAACTGTATGACAGGACAAGTGTCACTGCCATATTGCGAAACGGAGCCTTCCATGACACGACCCGCCGACTCCCTGATCATTTTCATCGCCCGCATCCTGCTCGCGATCCTGTTTTTGTGGGGCGGCGCCATGAAACTGCTGGGTTACGCGGGCTTTATCGGCTATCTGCATTCACGCGGCGTGCCGTACGTGCAGGTCGCGGCGCCCGTGGTGATCGCGGTCGAACTGCTCGGCTCGCTCGCGCTGATCTTCGGCGTGCGCATGCGTGCCATCGCGTTCTTGCTGGCCGTGTACGCTATCGTCACGGCCGTGCTAGGGCATGACTTCTGGAATGTCACCAATGCCGCGCAGCAGCAGGAGGCGGCCGTGCACTTCTGGAAGAACGTCGCCATTGCCGGCGGATTTTTGCTGCTCACCGTAACGGGCGCGGGACGTGCTTCCATCGATGGAATGCGCGCGCCGCGCGGCGGCCTGCGAGGCTGAGCGCCGCGCCGCATCCTCGATCCCCTGAACGCAAGGAGCCGGCTTTGATCCAGAATTTTGATTTCAACGTGGGCGGCAAGACCGGGCAATTCTGCGCGAGCCTCGCCGAAGACGGCACGCGCCGCGTGCTGATCAGCACCGCCGATACGGCCAAGACGCTGGTGATCCTCGACGCGACCGGCCTGCTCGGCGCGCTCAAGGCCGAACTCGAGCAGCCCGAGCAACTGATTGCGCACGCCATCCGCAAGGCGCAGAGCGAAGGGCTGATCGAGCGCGCGCTCGCCTCGGGCGCGATTCAGGAGACGTCGCTCTAGCGCGCCTTTTTATCTTCACGCTCGGGCGATGTCGCGTCGACGCGGTTTGTCACGCAAGCGTCACGCTCGATGCCGTTTTAACCGCGCCGCCAGGCTTTCGCCTTCGCGGCGCGCGTTGACGTCCTTCTCTTTCGTTTAGCGCGATGCCTTCATGCGCGACGCCGTCTCGGCGGCGGCCGGCGCGTGGGCGGCGTCCGTCCGTAACAGGCACGCGAGCGCCGCCGCAATGAACAGCAGGATCGCGGAGATCGCCGCGTCCGCGTGCAGACCGCTGACGACTTCCGCCGCCGCGCCGCTGCCGGTGAGCGCGCCGAACGCCGCCACGCCCACCGCGCCGCCCGCCTGGCGCGCCGTGTTCAGCAGCGCCGACGCCGTGCCCGCGCGCGCCGGTTCGACCGAGGACAGCACGGTCGTCGTCATGGCGGGCACGGCGAGTCCCATGCCCGAGGGAATCAGCAGGAAGGCGGCCATCATCGCCAGCAAGGGCGTGCCTGCATCGACGGGCACCAGCAGCGCGTAGCCGAGCCCGGCGAGCAAGGCGCCGCCGATCATCGGCGCACGCGTGCCGAACCGCGAGACCACGTGGCCGCTGGCGATATTCGAGAGCAGAAAGCCGCCCGTGAGCGGGATGAACGTGAGCCCGGCCTGCAGCGGCGTTTGCCCGCGCGCGTGCTGGAGAAACAGCGCGAGCACGAACACCGTGCCGTAATACGTGAAGTTCACGCAGACGCCGAACAGCACCGACGCGCTGAAATTGCGGTTGCGCAGCATGCCGAGCGGCAGCATTGGCGAGTCGATGCGCGCTTCGAGCATCACGAAGGCCACGCCTGCGATCAGCGCGAGCGCGAGGCCGCCCGACACCGCCCAGTGTGCGAGGCCGAGCGGCCGCCATTCGATCACCGCGCCCGTGAAAGCCGTGAGCGCGACGACGGCGAGCAACTGGCCGCGCAGATCGAGGCTGCGCGCGGCGGCGCGTGGCGCAGCTTCGGTAGACGTGACGCGCGGCGCGGGAATCCACAGCAGCGTGGCGGCGAGCCCGGCGGCGCACAGCGGCAGATTCACGAGGAAGATGCTGCGCCAGCCGAACGCCGCGATCAGCAGGCCGCCCG
>NZ_JAAGPN010000174.1:0-17409 GCF_017104805.1 Paraburkholderia sp. Ac-20347
CGGACGCGCTCGCGCGCATCGCCGTGGCGCTGCGGCTCTCGTGCGCCGAACGCGCCTATCTGTTCGAGCTGGCCGCGCAGCGCGATCCCGCCGAGCCCGACACCGCCAGCGCCGCCGACGCGCCCGCCACGCTGCTACAAACCGTCGGCCTGATCGACGCCCCGGCCTACGTGCTCGACCGCCAGTGGACCGCGCTCGCCTGGAACGCGCAGGCCGCGGATCTGTTCACGGGCTGGCTCGACGGCGATCACGACCGCAATCTGCTGCGTTTCACCTTCACGGAGCCGCTCGGGCGCGAGCTGATCGTCGACTGGGAAACGCGCGCGCGTCGTCTGGCCGCCGAATTCCGCGCCGATTCCATCCGCCATCTGAACGACGCGCCCACCCGCACGCTGATCGATTCGCTGATCGCCGCGAGCGACGAATTCGGCCGCTACTGGGGCTCGCAGGACGTGTTCGAGCGCGAGGGCGGACGGCGCGAATTCCATCATCCGCGCCACGGCCGCATCGCTTACGACCAGATCACGTTCAAGCCCGCGCACCGCGAGGATCTCAAGCTGGTGGTGCTGGTGCGCCTCTGAGTGTGCCCCGGACGCGCCGCATCGCCGGTCCGCGCCTGCGCGGATGGTAAAATCCTGAACTTTCCTGCCGCACCCGGCGCCCTGCGAGGCACTCAGCGCGCGGCCCGCTTTCCCATCGCTCACCGCTCATCATCATGACGTCCCAACTGCACAAAAAAGGCGAAGCCTGGTCGGCTCGCTTCTCCGAACCCATGTCGGAGCTGGTCAAGCGCTACACGTCGTCGGTCTTCTTCGACAAGCGACTCGCGCTCGTGGACATCGAGGGCTCGCTCGCGCACGCGTCGATGCTGGCCGCGCAGAAAATCATCTCCGCCGACGACCTCGCCGCCATTCAGGGCGGCATGGCGCAGATCAAGGGCGAGATCGAGCGCGGCGAATTCGAGTGGAAGCTCGATCTCGAAGACGTGCACCTGAACATTGAAGCGCGCCTCACGGCGCTGATCGGCGACGCGGGCAAGCGCCTGCACACGGGCCGTTCGCGTAACGACCAGGTCGCGACCGACATCCGCCTGTGGCTGCGCGGCGAGATCGACCGCATCGGCGGCCTGATCGGCGACCTGCGCGGCGCGCTGCTGGACCTCGCCGAGCAACACGCGGGCACGATCATGCCGGGCTTCACGCACCTGCAGGTCGCGCAGCCGGTCACGTTTGGCCATCACCTGCTCGCCTACGTAGAAATGTTCACGCGCGACGCCGAGCGCATGGTCGACTGCCGCAAGCGCGTGAACCGCCTGCCGCTCGGCGCGGCGGCGCTCGCGGGCACGAGCTATCCGATCGACCGCTTCGCCGTGGCGAAGACGCTGGGCTTCGACGGCATCTGCACGAACTCGCTCGACGCCGTCTCCGACCGCGACTTCGCGATCGAATTCACGGCCGCCGCCGCGCTCGTCATGACGCACGTGTCACGCTTCTCGGAAGAACTGGTGCTGTGGATGAGCCCGCGCGTCGGCTTCATCGACATCGCCGACCGCTTCTGCACCGGCTCATCGATCATGCCGCAGAAGAAGAACCCCGACGTGCCTGAACTGGCGCGCGGCAAGACTGGCCGCGTGAACGGCCATCTGATGGGCCTGCTCACGCTGATGAAGGGCCAGCCGCTCGCGTACAACAAGGACAATCAGGAAGACAAGGAGCCGCTGTTCGATACCGTCGATACGGTCGCGGACACGCTGCGCATCTTCGCGGAAATGGTCGCCGGCATCACGGTCAAGGCCGACGCGATGCGCGCCGCCGCGCTGCAAGGCTTCTCGACGGCCACCGACCTCGCCGACTATCTCGTGAAGAAGGGTCTGCCGTTCCGTGACGCGCACGAAGCCGTGGCGCACGCGGTGCGGATCTGCGTGGATCGCAACTGCGATCTCGCCGACCTGACGCTCGACGAAATGCGCAGCGAACTGCCGGCCGTCGCGCATCTGCTCGCCGAAGACGTGTTCGAAGTGCTGACGCTGGAAGGCTCGGTGTCGTCGCGCAATCACCCGGGCGGCACCGCGCCCGAACAGGTGCGTGCGGCGATTGTCGCGGCACGCGCGGCGCTCGGCGCGGCGAAGTAAGCAGCGAAATACGCGGCGAAGTCAGCACAAAGCAAGCGCAAAGCAAGCGCAGCGGCCCGCCAGGCCATGCACCCGAAACGGGCGCGCGACGGACAACGTCGCGCGCCCGTTTTGTTTTTGCGCGCGGCGTGTAAATTGCGCAGAGACAAACCGCGCGGCTGTACCCGCTTCGAATGGCCCCAGTTGTACGCCTGACGATCGCGCCCCTTGACCTAGAATCGAGATCGTTACTGTTGCGCTTCTATCGCGTTCCGTCGCTTTCCCGCTCCGAGTCTCTGCCCCGATGATCGTCCGCCCTCACCTCAACTGGTTCCGCATGCTGCTCGCGTGGCGCGGTTCCGTCCTGCCGCAACTGCTGCCGCGGCTCTTTATCGTGCTGTGTCTGTCGATTGTCGCCGTCGCCGCGCACGACCACATCCTGCGCGTGACCGTGAACCTCAGCACGGTGCCGTTTTCGCTGATCGGCATCGCGCTCGCCGTATTTCTCGGCTTTCGCAACAACGCGAGCTACGACCGCTACTGGGAAGGCCGCAAGCTCTGGGGGCAACTGCTCAACGATTCGCGCTCGCTCGCGCGCGAGGCGCTCACGCTCGTCACGCCCGGTCAAGGCGAGGACGCCCGCAGCCACGCGCGTCCGTTCGTCGAGATCCTGTGCGCGCTGCCGCATGCGCTGCGCCATCAACTGCGCCACACGGACCCGCGCGCCGACCTCGAAACGCGCCTGCCGCCCGCGCTGCTCGAGCGCGCGATGGCTTCGCAATTCCGTCCCGCCACGCTGCTGCTGTGCGCGTCCGAGTGGATGCGCGGCGAAGCGCGCGCGGGCCGTCTGGACGGCTACGCGGTGCTCGCCTTCGAGCGCAATCTCAACGGACTCTCCGATGTGATCGGCGGCTGCGAGCGCATCGCCTCCACGCCGCTGCCGTTCGCCTACACGGTGATGATCCATCGCACGGTCTACTTCTTCTGCGCGATGCTGCCGTTCGGGCTCGTCGACAGCATCGGCGCGCTCACGCCGATCTTCGCCGTGTTCGTGGCCTACGCGTTCATGGCGCACGAAGCGATCGCCTCGCAGATCGAGGACCCGTTCGGCATCGAAGACAACGACCTCGCCCTCAACGCGATGTCGACGGGCATCGAGTCGGCGCTGCACGATCTGCTCGGCGACCCGACGTGCACGCCGTCCCATCCGCCCGAGCAGTTCATTCTCGACTGACGCGGCCCAAAACCGCGGCCCAAAACAAAACCGGCGTGTATCGCGAAGATACACGCCGGTTTTTTATGGAACGGACGCAACGGTCAGCGGTTGTTCACCGTCTCCGACAAACGCTTCAACGTGGCCAGCCGCGCACCGAGCAGATCGAGTCGCGCGCGCTCGTCGATGAGCGGCGTGGTCGCATCGCGATACGCGCGCCACGCGCTTTGCGCGCGCGACACGGTCAGCCGCGCGTGCTTGGGCATCCGCGCGTAAAGCTGCCGGTAATAGCGATTAAGGTCATAGCTCACGTGCTCGCAGCGCGCATCGGCGCTACAGGCGCGCGAGCGCGGCGCCTTGCCGTCCCAGTTCGCGGCTTCGCTGCGTAGCGCAAGCGCGCGATCGCGCACCGGCTGCAAGCGCATGTCGGCCTCGTAGAGCTGATACGTGCTGCCGCTCGTGGTCGCGAACGCGGCGCCGAGCATGGTGTCCTCGGCATCGCGCCACGCCACCCACTTCTGCTGGCTCAGCTTCCAGCGTTTCTGGTCCGCCGGTTTGAGCTTCGCGTTCAGTTGCACCAGCGCGGATTCCGTGGCGGCGCGCCATGCGCCGCGCGCCTCTTCCATGCACTGGATCTGACCCGCCGTCGTCGAGCGGTCGGCGCGCGCGAGACACGCGCGCATCGCCGTATCGATCGGATCGGCGGCCGCCACTTCGGCGCGCGCGGGCGCGGCGGCGAACATCGTCGCCGCCAGCGCCAGCGACGCCGTCAGTGCCCGCAGGGTTCGCGAAGTTCGCGCCGTCATGCCGCCCGCCTCCGCGCTCAGCCGCGCACGCAATCCACGAAATACTCGATGCGGCCGTTGATGGTCTCGCCCACGAGTCCGTGGATGTCGGTGTGGAAACCCGGGAAGCGCTCGTTGAATTCGCGCGCGAACTTGAGGTAGTTCACGATCGTCTTGTTGAAGCGCTCGCCCGGAATCAGCAGCGGAATGCCCGGCGGATACGGCGTGAGCAGGATCGACGTCACGCGGCCTTCGAGTTCGTCGACCGGCACGCGATCGATCTCGCGGTGCGCGAGCTTCGCGAACGCGTCGGACGGCTTCATCGCCGGCTCCATCGTCGACAGATACATCTCGGTCGTCAGACGCGCGATGTCGTTGGCGCGGTAGACGCTGTGGATCTGCTGGCACAGATCGCGCAGGCCCACGCGCTCGTACATCGGATGCTGCGCCACGAACTCGGGCAGCACGCGCCAGAGCGGCTGGTTGTTGTCGTAGTCGTCCTTGAACTGCTGCAGTTCGGTGACCATCGAGTTCCAGCGGCCCTTCGTGATGCCGATCGTGAACATGATGAAGAACGAGTACAGACCGGTCTTCTCGACGATGATGCCGTGCTCGGCCAGGTACTTCGTGACGATCGCCGCCGGAATGCCGGTATCGCCGAATTCGCCGTCCACGTCCAGACCCGGCGTGACGATGGTCGCCTTGATCGGGTCCAGCATGTTGAAGCCTTCCGCCAGCGCGCCGAAGCCGTGCCAGTGGTCGTTCGGACGCAGGATCCAGTCGTCGCGCGAGCCGATGCCTTCCTCGGCCAGATCGTCCGGACCCCAGACCTGGAAGAACCAGTCGTCGCCGTATTCGGCGTCCACCTTGCGCATCGCGCGGCGGAAGTCGAGCGCCTCGGCGATCGACTCTTCGACCAGCGCCGGACCGCCCGGCGCTTCCATCATGGCCGCGGCCACGTCGCACGACGCGATGATCGCGTACTGCGGCGAGGTCGACGTGTGCATCAGATACGCCTCGTTGAAACGATGGCGGTCGAACGCGCTGTCTTCCGAATCCTGCACGACGATCTGCGAAGCCTGCGAGATGCCGGCCAGCAGCTTGTGCGTCGAGTGCGTCGCGAACACGAGCGCCTTGGTGCGCGGACGGCCCGCGCCGATCGCGTGCATGTCCTGGTAGAACTCGTGGAACTCGGCGTGCGGCAGCCACGCTTCGTCGAAGTGCAGCGTGTCGAGCATGTCGCCGAGCAGATCCTTGATCATTTCGACGTTGTAGACCACGCCGTCGTACGTGCTCTGCGTGATCGTGAGAATGCGCGGCTTGACGTTCGGGTTCTTCGCCAGCGCTTCACGCGCGAACGGATTCGCCTCGATCTTCTTGCGGATGTTTTCCGGCTTGAACTCGTCGCGCGGAATCGGGCCGATGATGCCGAAGTTGTTGCGCGTCGGCGTGAGGAACACGGGGATCGCGCCCGTCATCGTGATCGCGTGCAGGATCGACTTGTGGCAGTTGCGGTCGACCAGCACGATGTCGCCCGGCGCCACGGTGGCGTGCCAGACGATCTTGTTCGAGGTGGACGTGCCGTTGGTCACGAAGAACACGTGGTCCGCGCTGAAAATGCGCGCCGCGTTGCGCTCCGACGCCGCGACCGGGCCGGTGTGATCGAGCAGCTGGCCGAGTTCTTCCACGGCATTGCACACATCCGCGCGCAGCATGTTCTCGCCGAAGAACTGGTGGAACATCTGGCCGAGCGGGTTCTTCAGGAACGCCACGCCGCCCGAGTGACCCGGGCAGTGCCACGAGTACGAGCCTTCGTCGGCGTACTTGACGAGTTCCTTGAAGAACGGCGGCGAGAGCGCATCCAGATACACCTTCGCTTCGCGAATGACGTGGCGCGCCACGAACTCCGGCGTGTCCTCGAACATGTGGATGAAGCCGTGCAGCTCGCGCAGGATGTCGTTGGGCAGATGGCGCGAGGTGCGCGTCTCGCCGTACAGGAAGATGGGGATGTCGGCGTTGCGCTTGCGCACCGCTTCCATGAACGCGCGCAGCGCGACGATCGCGGGCGCGTGCTCGGGCGCTTCGCCGTCGCTGCCTTCCACGTAGGGCAGCAGTTCGTCGTCGTCGATCGAGAGGATGAAACAGGCCGCGCGGCTCGATTGCTGCGCGAACGACGTAAGGTCGCCGTAGCTCGTCAGCCCGAGGACTTCCGCGCCCTCTTTCTCGATGGCTTCGGCGAGTGCCCGGATGCCGGAACCCGAGATGTTCTCGGAGCGAAAGTCTTCGTCGATGATGACGACGGGAAAGCGAAACTTCATGGGCGAATCTCCAAAAGAAACGACCGCTGCTTTAAACGCGCAGCGGTCCCCGTATGTCGTTGAAGCCGGAGTGGGTTTGCGCTCAAACTCAGGTCTTCGGCAGCGTGACGCCGTGCTGGCCTTGATACTTGCCGCCGCGGTCGGCGTACGACACTTCGCAGATCTCGTCGCTCTCGAAGAAGAGCACTTGAGCCACGCCTTCGTTCGCGTAGATTTTCGCAGGCAAAGGTGTCGTATTCGAGAATTCGAGCGTCACGTAGCCTTCCCACTCGGGTTCGAACGGCGTGACGTTCACGATGATGCCGCAACGCGCATAGGTCGATTTGCCGAGGCAGACCGTCAGGACGTTGCGCGGAATGCGGAAATACTCGACCGTGCGCGCCAGCGCGAACGAATTCGGCGGGATGATGCAGACGTCGCCCTTGAAGTCCACGAACGACTTCTCGTCGAAGTTCTTCGGATCGACGATAGTCGAATTGATGTTCGTGAAGATCTTGAATTCGTCGGCGCAGCGGATGTCGTAGCCGTAGCTCGAGGTGCCGTAGCTCACGATCTTGCGGCCGTCTTCCGACGTGCGGACCTGGTCGCGCACGAACGGCTCGATCATGTTCTGCTCTTCGGCCATGCGCCGGATCCACTTGTCGGATTTGATTGCCATGTTTCGCTACGGTCCAGAAAAAACGGGGATGTAACCCCGGGTCGCGACCCGGGAGAAAGCCGCGCGAACGGGCCGACGGGCGGGCCGCTCGCGAAAGGCGACTATTTTACGCGATGTGAACCGGCGTGCCGGAAAGTGCGCCGCGAGGTGCAATCCGCGGACGCCGCAGGCTTTGCCGCGGCGCATCATGCGCGCTCGGGCGCTGCAATGCAAGCGTTGTTTGCGAGGAGCGCTTCGGGCGGGCGGGAATCAACCGCAAATCGTGCCAATCCGCAGCCTGGCGGGGACTTCGGGCCGGGCGGCCTAGGGCGGCTTGCGGCCGGCTTGGGGCGGTTCGCGTCGGCTTACTGCGCCTTGATGACGCCGCACGCGATCGCCGCGCCGGTGCCGCGTTGCGGATACGCATACGGGTCGATGGCGTCGTGATGCACGATCACCGCGCGCTGGAGCACCGAGCGCACGCCGTCGAGCGAGACATCCGGCGCGACGATGAAGCCGATGGCCACGCCGTTCGAATCCGCATGAATATTGCCGAGGTCGCCCTCCACGCGCGCGCCGGCCTTGAGCCGGTCGGCCGCGGGCGCGAACACGGCGCCCGCGCTGGACGCGTCGGCGGCGTTGCAGTCGCCGCGCTCGTGCACCTGCAGTGCATGGTCGCTGTCCGGTTGCAGGCCGGCGAGGTTGTAGCTCACCTGCACGCCGTCCGAACGCTCGACGAAGGACACGGTCCCGCGCACCTGGCTGCCGACCGTGGGCAGCACCTGCGCGCCTGCGCGCTTGTCCTGCTGCCCCATGAAGCTCGTGCAGCCGCCCAGCAGCCCACACGCAACCACGGCCAGCACGACTGCGACTACCGCGTTCCTGTCGTTCCGTTTAACCATGCGATCCTCTTGCCGTCTCGCGGCCGCCCCTGCGGCCGTCGATCCGGACCCATGAAGCCCACATGATACCGCGCGCACGCGCTCTCGCGGGCCTTCCATGAGCACTGCGGCGAGCACGTTGCGTGCCGCCGCAGGCCTTGCTCAGCAAGCGATGCGAAGAATCGCGCGGAAGCTGCCGTCGATCAGGTGTTCTGCACGACGATGGTCGGGAATTTCGAGGTCATGTCGCGGGCGCGTTCGGCGATCTGAATGGCCACGCGGCGCGCGATCGCCTTATAGGTCGACGCGACCTGCCCGGCCGGATCGGCGACCACGGTCGGCTGGCCCGAATCGGCCTGCTCGCGGATCGAAATATCGAGCGGCAGGCTGCCCAGCACCTCGACGCCGTACTCCTTCGCCATGCGCTCGCCGCCGCCCGCGCCGAAAATATGCTCGGCGTGACCGCAGTTCGAACAGACGTGCACGGCCATGTTCTCGACGATGCCGAGAATGGGAATGCCCACTTTCTCGAACATCTTGAGGCCCTTCTTGGCGTCGAGCAGCGCGATGTCCTGCGGCGTCGTCACGATCACGGCGCCCGTGACCGGCACGCGCTGCGAGAGCGTGAGCTGGATGTCGCCCGTGCCCGGCGGCATGTCGACCACCAGATAGTCGAGTTCGCGCCAGTTGGTCTGCCGCAGCAGTTGTTCGAGCGCCGACGTGGCCATCGGCCCGCGCCAGACCATCGGATTGTCCTGATCGACGAGGAAGCCGATCGAATTGGCCTGGACGCCGTGGCCTTCGAGCGGATTCATCGACTGGCCGTCCGGCGACTCGGGGCGGCCTTCGATGCCGAGCATCATCGGCAGCGACGGGCCGTAGATATCCGCGTCGAGCACGCCGACCGACGCGCCCTCGGCTGCCAGCGCGAGCGCGAGGTTCACGGCGGTCGTGCTCTTGCCGACGCCGCCCTTGCCCGACGCCACGGCCACGATGTTCTTCACGTTCGGCAGCAGCTTCACGCCGCGCTGCACCGTATGCGCGGCCACTTCGTGACGCACGCTCACGCGGCTCGATGCGACGCCCGGCACGGCGGCCAGCGCGGCTTCGACCTGCGCGCGCACCGCGTCGTACTGACTCTTCGCCGGGTAGCCGAGCACGATCTCGACGCCCACCGTGTCGCCTTCGATCGTGACGTTGCGCACGCCTTTGGCGACCGTGTACGGCTTGCCCGTATTGGGGTCCGTGAGGGCCGCGAGCGCGGCGTCGACCAAAGCCCGATCTATGCTCATTGAAACTCCGTGGGGAATGCCCCGGCGCAGGCGGCATCAGGCCGCGCAGGCGCCGGAAATCGAAAGAAATTGTTAAGCTGGATTGCGCAAATGTCTGCGACAAGGCACGCTTCGCGGCAACGGTTATCCTGAACCGCGCGCACGTTTGTCAAGCGGCCGCTGAGCAGCGGGTGTACCGCATGCATCAGATGCGACAACGGCGCAAGCCAGCCCTCAAGCCGTCATTGTAGTAGCTGCCGCGGCGCGTCGTTTGAAGACCCTGACTGCAATCGGGGCCCGCAGCAAGCGCACGCAGCCGTCACGTTCCACTCCAGAGAGGAAGGATTGAAAATGAACACAAGAATCTTGACCCGCCTGTCCGTCTTCGCCATCGCCGGCGCGCTCGTCGCCGGCTGCGCAACCCAGCAGGGCAACGACACCGCGATCGGCACCGGCGTCGGCGCCGGCACGGGCGCCGCCATCGGCGCGATCTTCGGCGGCGGCAAGGGCGCGGCAATCGGCGCGGGCGCGGGTGCGCTGGTCGGCGGCGTCACCGGCTACAACTGGCAGAACATCAAGAACAAGCTCTCGGGCGCGACCAAGGGCACGGGCACGCAGATCACCGAGCAGCCGGACGGCTCGCTCAAGCTCAACATCCCGAGCAACGTGACGTTCGACACGAACAGCTACGCCATCAAGCCGACGTTCGCGCCGGTGCTCGACCAAGTTGCGCAGACGCTGCAGCAGAACCCGGAAGTGGTCGCGCAGGTCGTCGGCCATACGGATAACACCGGCCAGCCGGCGTACAACCAGACGCTGTCGGTCAACCGTGCGCAGAGCGTCGTGAACTACCTCGCCTCGCGCGGTATCCAGATGCAGCGCATGGCGGCCGAAGGCCGTGGCGACACGCAACCGATCGCCGACAACAGCACCGAAGCCGGTCGCGCCGCGAACCGCCGCGTGGAAATCTATCTGCGCGCAACGGCGCAGCATCAGGGCGGCTAAGTTCGCGCGGCGCATGGCGCGTCACAGCTAAGCGCCACAAATAAGCGACACACCAACGGGACAGCGGCTTCGCTGTCCCGTTTTTATTTCCGCAGATGAACGCCGATCATGCCGACGCCCCGCCAGCCGGGCGCTCAGCCCATCGCGCGGCGAAGCCCGTCGGGAAAGTTAAAAAAATTTCGAACTCTCATTGAAAGGTGCTGTCTGTCTTTACGGTACGTGTGCGGCGACGCCGCCGCGTCACCATTCTCCTCTTGTCGTTGTTGCTCCGGGGCCATCCTGCCCCGGTTTTTTTTGCCCATCGATTTCGTCATGCCGATGCTTCGCGCATCGGTGCACGGACTGCCGCGCACGCCGTTGCGCGCCGTCTGCCCAAATGCGCGCGCCACGCTTGAGCGCCGGGCCGCCTGAGCCCGCCTTCGGCCGCGTCGTCCGCCAGCCGACCGCGCGGACCGGCCGCCCTGCTAAAATCGCCCTTTCCCCCCGCAACATCGGACTTCCATCCACTTATGTCAGCACCCTCTACCGACCTCGCCGCCGGCGCGCCTGCCGTCCAGGGACGCCGCCAGATTCTCGTCACGTCTGCTCTGCCTTACGCCAACGGCCAGATCCATATCGGCCACCTGGTCGAGTACATCCAGACGGACATCTGGGTTCGCGCGCTGCGAATGCACGGCCACGAGGTCTATTACGTCGGTGCCGACGACACGCACGGCACGCCCGTCATGCTGCGCGCCGAGAAGGAAGGCCTCACGCCGCAGCAGCTGATCGCGCGCGTCTGGCAGGAACACAAGCGCGATTTCGACAGCTTCGGCGTGTCGTTCGACAACTATTACTCGACCGATTCGGATGAGAACCGCGTGCTGTCGGAGTCCGTCTATCTGGCGCTCAAGGAAGCCGGTTTCATCGAAACGCGCGACATCGAGCAGGCCTACGACCCGGTCAAGAACATGTTTCTGCCGGACCGCTTCATCAAGGGCGAGTGCCCGAAGTGCGGCGCGAAGGATCAGTACGGCGACAGCTGCGAAGTCTGCGGCTCGACCTACGCACCGACCGATCTGAAGAATCCGTACTCGGTCGTGTCGGGCGCCACGCCGATCCGCAAGACCTCGACGCACTACTTCTTCCGTCTTTCCGACGCGCGCTGCGAAGAATTCCTGCGCGGCTGGGTGGCGGGACTTGCGCAGCCGGAAGCGACCAACAAGATGCGCGAATGGCTCGGCGATGCGGGCGAATCCAAGCTCGCCGACTGGGACATCTCGCGCGACGCGCCGTACTTCGGCTTCGAGATTCCGGGCGCGCCGGGCAAGTACTTCTACGTGTGGCTCGACGCGCCGGTCGGCTACTACGCGAGCTTCAAGAACCTGTGCGAACAGCGCGGGCTCGACTTCGACGCGTGGGTCAAGCCCGGCACGAAAACCGAGCAGTACCACTTCATCGGCAAGGACATCCTGTATTTCCACACGCTGTTCTGGCCGGCGATGCTGGAGTTCTCGGGCCATCGCACGCCCACGAACGTGTTCGCGCACGGCTTCCTGACGGTGGACGGCGCGAAGATGTCGAAGTCGCGCGGCACCTTCATCACCGCGGAAAGCTACGTCACGACGGGCCTGAACCCCGAGTGGCTGCGCTACTACTTCGCGGCGAAGCTCAACAGCACGATGGAAGATCTCGACCTGAACCTCGAGGACTTCCAGGCGCGCGTGAACAGCGACCTCGTCGGCAAGTACATCAACATCGCGAGCCGCGCGGCGGGCTTCCTGATCAAGCGTTTCGACGGCCGCGTGCAGGACAGCGCGATGCATCATCCGCTGCTGCAGCAACTGCGCGCCGCGATTCCGCAGATCGCCGCGAACTACGAGGCGCGCGAGTACAACCGCGCGCTGCGTCAGACGATGGAACTCGCCGACGCCGTGAACGGTTACGTCGACACGGCCAAGCCGTGGGAACAGGCGAAGGATCCGGCCAACGCGGTCGCGCTGCATGAAACCTGCAGCGTGAGCCTCGAAGCGTTCCGCCTGCTGTCGCTCGCGCTCAAGCCGGTGCTGCCGCAACTCGCGCAAGGCGTCGAGGAATTCCTCTCGATCGCGCCGCTCACGTGGGCCGACGCGAACACCGCGCTGTCCTCGCAGCAGCCGATCAACGCGTACAAGCATCTGATGACGCGCGTCGATCCGAAGCAGGTCGAAGCGCTGCTGGCCGCGAACCGCGACTCGCTGCAGGCGACCGACGCCGCGCCCGCTGCTGCCGCCGATGCGAACAAGAAGTCGAAGGCCGCAAAGGAAGCGAAGAAGGCCGAGCCGGAAACGCCGGAAACCATTTCCATCGACGACTTCGCGAAGATCGATCTGCGCATTGCGCTGATCGTCGACTGCAACATCGTCGAAGGCTCGGACAAGCTGCTGCAACTCACGCTCGACGTCGGCGAAGAGAAGACGCGCAACGTGTTCTCGGGTATCCGTTCGGCCTACAAGCCGGAAGACCTCAAGGGCAAGCTGACGGTGATGGTCGCGAACCTCGCGCCGCGCAAGATGAAGTTCGGCATGTCCGAAGGCATGGTGCTCGCGGCGTCCGCGAAGGACGAGAAGTCCGAACCGGGTCTTTACATCCTCGAACCGCACAGCGGCGCGAAGCCCGGCATGCGCGTGCGCTAACCCGGTTCGCGCATCGTTCGCGCAGCCATGAAAAAGCACACCCGAGGGTGTGCTTTTTTTTCGCCTGACGAGCGGATCGGCCCGCGCTGCGTCGCGCAGCCCGGCTACCAGCGAATGCGGTCGAAGCGACGCGTGTAGTTGATGTCGGCGCCATTGAAGGTGCCGCCGTACACGGACACCGACCAGTAACGCGAGAAGTTGATGGTCGCCTTGATCGCGTTCGCGGCCGACTGCAGACCCTGCTCGTAGCCGATCACGAGCCGCTCGTTGATCGCCTTCGACAGCATCACCACCTGCGGGTCGGTCAGGCCCACGTCCGAGCGGCCGATCGAGAACTCGTCGAGCCCGATGCTCTGTGCGATGCGCTTGCCCTGCGCGCTGCCGAGCAGCGCCAGCGCCGTGGTCATCGCGCTCTGCTGGCCGAGGTTGTTGCCCTGGTCGGTGCCGTGACCGAACAGCAGCCAGGAGAGCTTTTCGTTGTCGGTCACGTTCGGCTCGGACACCAGCTTCGCGACCGGCGCCTGCACCGTGCCGGTGACCGACACGCCCGCCTCCACCTGCTGGTTGCGCCGCATCGCCAGAATGTTGATGCCCGGATTCGCCACCGGCCCGTTGAACGTGAAAAAGCCGTTCTCGATATTGAGCTTGCGGCCGAACGCCGTATAGCTGCTGCCCTCGGTCACGCGCACGTTGCCCACGGCGCGCAGCGGCACGCCCGGCGCGCTCATCGCCGTGATGGTGCCCGCGAGGCCGAGATCCGCGCCCTGCCCGCGGAAGCGGAAGTTGCGGCCGAGATCGATGTCGATGTTCGCGCGCGGCGCAAAACGCGGCGCGGGTTTCGTCGAGGCGGTTTCGTCGAGCGGCGGCGGCCCGCCGCGCGTGGTGCCGTCGGGACGCACGAGCACGACGTCGTCGCCGAGCGAAGGCGCCGCCGACTCCGGCAGATCGAACAGCGCGTGATCGACGGTGAATTTACCGTCGATCTGCATGCCGCCCAGATGCCCGCCGTTGGCGACGCTCGCGCTGCCCGAGAGCGACAGGCGGCGGTCGGGCGCGGCGAACAGTTCGAGCTTGTCGGCGACGATGTTCGCGGTGAGATCGGGGTCTTCGTTGTCGAGACGCACGCGGCCCGTCGCGCGCAGCGTGCCGCTCGCGCCGTGGAACTCGACCTGCTGGAAGTCGACCAGATTGTGCGACAGCGCGATATGAATCACGCCGTCCTTCAGTTGCACGCCCTGATCGACCACCGTCGCGGACAGCCCGTCGCCCATCAGCGAACCGGTCAGGTCGGGCTTCGCGACCGTGCCGCCCAGCGCGAGTTGCAGCGCGAGGTGGCCGTCGAGCAGATAGCTCGGACCGAGCAGGCCGCCCGTGGTCTTGAGCGACGGCACGTTCGCCTTGATCGTGCCGCCGAGCGGCGCTTCGTCCACGACTGTGAGCACGCCGTCGCGCGGCGCGAGCGTGGTGTTCGCATCGACGTCGATCACACCCACGCGGCTCGCCTGCGCGTGCGCCGTGAGCGTCAGCCGGTTGCCGCCGCTGAAGGCCGCGCGCGCGTTGATGTCGCCGAGACCGAGCGAGGCGAGGCCGCGACCGATTTCCACCGTGACGTCGCCGCTACGGCGTTTGAGCTGCACGTAGCCCGTCGCCGTCGGCCCGATCGAGAAGTCCCAGTCGCCGTCGAACACGAGGTCGGTCTTGAGCGTCGACGGCTCGCCCGTGAACTGCTGGCGCAGCGCCATCAGGCGCGCCACCGAGACGTTGGTGAGCGAGCCCGCCGAGCGGATCCTGCCGTGATCGAGATCGAAACCCTTGAGGTCGAGCGACGCGCCCTCGGCGACGATGCGCGTCGCGCCCAGCGTCACCTTGCCCGCGCCCGCGCTCACCGTGAGCGGCGACTGCATCGTGATGTCCGGCACGCCGCGATTCTGCAACTGCGTGACGGTGCCGTCCCAGCGCGAGCCTTCGCGCGTGTCGGTGAGCTTGCCGTTGGCGGCCACCGACAGGTCGATCGGCTGGCCTTGCAGCTTGCCCTTCGCGCTGGCCGTGAGCGTGTGATGCGCGCGCGTGCCCGAGAGCCGCGCGGTGAGGCTGGCGATATCGACACCCGCCACGGCGATGTTGCTCGCGTCCGTGTTGAAGGCGAGCGCGCCGTTCGCGCCATCGCGCGCCTCGGCATGGCCTTGCGCGTGGCCGATGCGGTTGTCGCCGAACACGACGCTGTCGAGCTTGTAGTCGAGCGCGACATCGGGATGCGCGAAGGTGCCGGTCAGATCGCCGTTCGCCGCCACCTGGCCCGCGACGCCGAAACCGAGCCGGTCGAGTTGCGGCGCGTCGACCTTGAAACGCAGACGGTCGCCGCGCGCGCCGAAGCTGCCTTGCAGATCGACGGTATTGCCCGCCACGGACAGATTCGCGTGGCTCGGCAGGATGCGCGTGCCCGCGAGCTGGATCAGGCCCGCGCCCGTGAGCGGCAGGTCGTCGTAGACGCTCGGCCCGAGCTTGAACTCGGCCTTGGTCGTGAGCGTGGGCGCGAGCATGCCGGTGGCCGTCAACGTGCCGTTCACGCGCGCCTCGATACGGCGGTTGGCGGGGCGCGGCGGGGTTTTGGGCTTCTGCGCGGGGCTCTTCACGTCGCTCGACGCGTTGTTCGCGGCGCGCGCTGCGCCGGATTGCACGGTCTCTTTGTCGTTCTCGACGCGCTTTTGCGCCTGCGCCTGCTCGCCGCCGATCTGCGCGGGATTCAACGCCGGATTCAGCGACGGATTGAGCGCGAGATTGCGCTTGGGATTCAGCGCATCGCCGGACGTGGCCGCTTGCGTCGCGTCGCGCGGCGCGCTCTTTGTGGGCTTCGTGGGCTTCGGCGCGGTTTTCGTCGACCTCTCCGCCGTCGCCGCCTTCGCGGGCGGCACGAGCGACAGCGGATCGAAGTTCGTGAGCGCCGCCTTCAGCGTGTAGCTGGAATTCGCGTCGTGCTTGAGCGCGCCCGACAGGTCGATGTGACCCGCGCCCGAAGTCAGCCGCACGTCGTTGAACGAGAGCCGCGCCGGGTCCTGCGTGATCTTGCCTTGCAGACGCAGCGCGGCCTTCGGATCGGCGAGATCGAGCGTGACACTCTGCGTATCGCCGTTCAGACGCACGCCGATCGGGCCCGCCAGCTGCGTCGGCAGCACGCTCGCCTCGATCGCGTTGAGGTCGAGGCCCGCGACCTTGAGGTCGAAGCGCCCATTGCCGCCCGCCAGCGCGCCGCCGCCCGTGATCGTCGCGTTCTTGACGAGCCGCACGTTCAGATTCGAGAGACGCTGCGCCTTCGCGTCGAGCACGACGTCGGTGTGCGCGTCGATCAGCGGCAGCAGTTGCTGGTCGATGGCGCCCGGCTTCGCGTTGACGATGGAGACGCTGCCCGCGACCGTGAAACCGGCCGCGTCGCTGTGCGCCACGACGGCGGACGCGGCGACCGGCGCCGACGCCATCGCTACGGCAGACGCCGCCGAAGCGACCACTGCACCGGACGCCGCCGAAGCCACGGAAGCCGAAGCCATCGCCGGCACCGAAGCCGCGGACGCCACCGAAGCCGAAGCCGCCCGCACCGCCGACGCCACCGCCTGCGGACTCGCCGCCGCCCCGCCCTGCGCCGTCTGCACCGGCTGCAGTTGTGCGCGCAGCGCGAGGTCGGCGAACGGCGCGCCGGGCGCAAAAGCTTGCGGATTGACGTGATCGAAGGCCAGCGTGGCGCGCTGCAACGGCACGGCGGCGAACGGCGTCGCTTCCACGTGCGCGTGGCCCGTGAGCTTCATCCCGGTCGCCTCGATCTCCGCCGTGAGCGCCTCGAGCGAGCCGCCGAGGCTCGCGTTCACCTGCACGTCCTCGCCGTTGACCTTGCCCGCGTAGCCCGCGTCGCCCGAGAGCGCGAACGGTTTGACGCCGTCAAGTTTCGCGCTGGCGCTCACCGCGCCGAACGGCGTATCGAGCCGCTCGACGGCGGCTTCGTGATGGCGTCCGTCGCTGCGGCCATGAAACTGGAAGCGCGAAAATTCGGTCGCCGACGTGCCCTGATGCAGCGTGAGTTTGTCCACCTGCACGTCGCGGATGTCGATGGCGAGCGGCAAACGCAGATCGTCGGGCAGCGACATCGGCCCGGACGACGGCTCGTTCGACGGCACGATGCGCAGATCGACATCGCCCACGTGCAGATAGTCGATGACGAAGCGCCACGGCTTGCCGTGCGGCATCTCCAGCACCCACTGGCCGCCGAGGCGATCGACGCTCGCCGTGGTGCCATCGCTGCCGCGCCAGGCGACGTTGGAGAAGCGCACGCCGCTCGCGAGCGTGCCGCCTTCGAGCGTGCCCGACAGCTTGCCGTCGAGGATCTTCACGGCCGCGCGCCACGCGTAAGCGGTGCCGCGCTCGGTCGTCAGCACGCCATACAGCAGGCCCGCAACGAGCGCGACCAGCAGCACCGGCACGGCGATCGCCCAGGCCAGCGCTTTCCAGAGCCGTCGCGGACGGCGCGACGGCGGGGGCGCGTCGCCACG
>NZ_JAAGPN010000175.1:0-17266 GCF_017104805.1 Paraburkholderia sp. Ac-20347
CGGTCGTTGAAGCGCTTGAAACGGTCGACGTCGATCATCATCACCGCCAGCGGCTGCGCCGAACGCCGCGCGCGCAGCCACTCGTGATCGGCGCGCGCCTCGAAGGCGCGGCGATTCGCCAGCGCCGTGAGCGCGTCGGTGCCCGCGAGCGCGCGCAGTTCGTCCTCGACCAGTTCGCGGCGGCGCAACTGACGCGTGAGCACCAGCGCAAGCGTGATCAGCGATGCATCGAGCAACGCCGTCAGCGAGCCGATGATCCACGCGCGCACGCGCCATTCCGAGTAGATGTCGCCCGCCGCCACCGCGACGCCGAACACGAGCGGATAGCCTTCCACGCGCCGGAACGCGAACCAGCGCCGCACGCCGTCGAGCGGCCCGACGCCGAAAAAGCCGCCCGCCTCGTCGTGCTCGAAACGGTGAAACAGCGCCGAATCGGCGAAATCCTTGCCGATCATCTCGCTCGCGTAGGGACGGCGCATCAGCAGCGTGCCGTCGGCGAGCGTGAGCGTGACCACGCCGTTCGCGCCGATCTCCACGCCGCTCATCAACTGACGGAAATAGTCGAGCCGCATGGTGCCGACGACCACGCCCGCGAACGTGCCGTCGGGTTTCGACAGGCGGCGGCTCAGGCCGATGGTCGCGTTGGCGGGGCCGTCGCGCGGAATGAAAGGGCGGCTCACGTAGAGCCCCATGTTCGGCGTGTCGCGCTGCACGATGAAGTAGTCGCGGTCCGCGACGTTGACCTCGCGCGGCGGCGAAGCGCGCGAATCGAAGATCACGTCGCCGGCCTCGTTCGCCACGAGAATCACGCCGAGATGCTTCGCCGTGGCCGAGCGGTCGAACAGCACGTTCTGGCGGATATCGTCGGGCAGTTCGGCGATGCGCGGATCGCCGAGCGCATCGATCACGGCCCGCAGGGACAGCTCGTAGATCTCCAGATTGCGCGCCGCATCGCGCTCGAACAGCAGCGCCATGTTGTACGCGGCGGCGCGCGCGCTCGCGAGCGCGTCTTCGCGCATCTGCGCCATGACCCAGCCCGCCACCGCCGTGAGCACGGCGGCCAGCACGATGCTGATGACGATCATCACATTCGGTCGGCGGGTCATCATGACGGTGGCGCGTGCGAGGCGGTTTGCAATCGAGTGTAGTCCGCGAATCGCGCGACGTGTGGGGTTTGCCACGCATGGCGTCGCATGATGCGCGCCTGGTCGTCTCGCTCATTCGTTTATTACGTATTGACTGAACAATTGCGTGACGCCGCTTGATTCGGATTCCTGCATTTATTTTTCACGCCAGAAAATCTGCGTTTTTATGTGCGCTAACCGCTATTCGAATCTAGCAAACCGGTGATCGCGCCCGCCTCGATCCAGACGCGCCATTGCGTGCCGAAATCGAAATCGGCGTCGATATCGAACGCGCGTTCGAGCGCTTCGTCGAGCGTCGCGCCATGCTGCAAAGCGACGAACGCTTCGTGCGCCGCGCGCGTCTGCGCGAGCGGCTGCGCATGCCAGTGCGGGCGGACAACCAGCGTCCAGCCGGGTTCGTCGATACGCGCGAGCCACGCGCCTGGCGCGGCGTTTTCCTGCTCGTGCGGATCATGCGGATCTCGCTGATGCGCGCGCCAGATCGCCAGCGCGGCGTAGCGCGAAGCCAGCGCCGTGCACGCGGGATGCACCGCAAGGCGCGCGCCCATCAGACGATCGGCGCCGATCGCCTGCCATTGCGCGGCACTCAACGGCGTGGCGTCGGCCGCATACGCCGCGCGATGCAGCGCCCATTCGAGGCGCGCGACATCGCCGAAATACGCGTAGCGCGCATCGCTTTCGTAGCGCTCGACGAACGTCGGCAGCATCGCGCCGAAGCGATTCAGATCGGCGTCGCGCGACGGATGCGCACGCGCGTAGGCGAGCGCGAGCGCATCGAAATAGGCATCGCCCGTGAGCGCCGCGAGCACCGGATACGCACTCGCGAGCGCATGGCGTCGCGCCGCGCGCACGTTGCCGCGATAGAGGCCGAGGCGCGCGTCATGCACACCGCTCGCGATGCGCAGATGTGCGGCGAGCGCGCCATCGGCGGCGGGATCGTCGAGCGCGTCGGCGAACGCCGCTTGCGCCGCTTGCAACGCGCCCAGCGAATCATCGGCGACGTGGCGATCGGCGCTCATGGTCGCTCCGCCGGGGTCGTCCCGGCAAGCGTGGACGCCTCGCGTTCCGCGCTCGTCATCGAGTCGCGCGCGATACGCGCCTCGTCGAGCAGCACGTCGAGCGGCGGCACGTCGGTGTCCCACTCGATCAGCGTCGGCACCGCGCCGAAGCGCTGCAACGCGGCGGCGTACAACGACCACACCTCGGGCGCGACGCGCGAACCGTGATCGTCGATCACAGCGGCGGGCGTCACGCGATGCCCCGCAAGATGCAGTTCGCCGACCGCCTCGCGCGGCAGCGCGGCCATCGCCGCCCAGGCGTCTTCGCCGTGATTACGCGCGTTCACATAGAGATTGTTCACGTCGAGCAGCACGCCGCAACCGGTGCGCCGCGACAGCGCCGCGAGAAACGCGGTCTCGCCATAGCTGTCATCGCGAAAACGCACATACGTCGAGACGTTTTCGATCAGCACGCGGCGACGCAGCGCGTCTTGCAGACGCGACACGCGCGCGCTCAGATGATCGAGCGAAGCCTGATTGAGCGGCATCGGCAACAGATCGTGCAGCGCCGCATGCGGCGTCGCGCCCCAGCACAGATGCTCGGAGACGAGCGCCGGTTCGATGCGCTCGACGAGCCGCGCGAGACGCGCGAGGTGAGATTCGTCGAGCGGCGCGGCGCTGCCGAGTCCGAGACCGACGCCGTGCAGACTCACGGGCCAATCGCGCCGCACCGTGTCGAGCACGTGCAGATCGTAGCCGCCGTCGCCGAAATAATTTTCGCTGTGGACTTCGAGCCACGCCACGTCACGCACACCGCGCACGCCGACGTCTTCCTGCGCCGACGCCCGCATGAACGCGTCGTAATGCGCATGCCGCAAGCCGATGCCGACGCCGCGCGCCGGCTTCGCGGTCCGGCTCACGCTTATTGCTCCGGCGTGCCGCCGAGCTTTTCGCAGGTGCCCTTCGGCATGGTCTTGAAGTCGCCCTTGTCGTGATCGACCTTCGCCTGGCCCGCGCAGTCGTGCACGCCGGTCTTGCTGGAGCAATCGTTCTTGCCGGCCTTGGCGACGCCGTAGCAATTGACGGTGTCGTCCGCGTGCGCGACGCCCGCCGTCGCCAGACCCGCGAGCGCGGCGGCGATCACCGCCTGACGGCTAAGTGCGTTTTTCATGAGGACTCTCCTTGAGCGATGTCGATGTCGATGTCGATGCCCATGCCGATGTCGATTGGCATGCGAACAGAGATGGGGATCGGTGATTGTCGAGGCCGTCGCTGCAGTGCACGACCGGATGCGCACTATTTTGCCTCACCGAAAAGCTCGCAGCGCAGACCGCAGGGCGCCGTTGCGCCCAGCGCATGGAATCCGACGAAAAACCGCGGATCTGGCACCGAAATATCGATAACTATTTCAGTTTTCGCAACGATGTTTGCCACATCTCAATATTTATCTTTGAAGTGCACTGCAATAAAGTGCCATCAACGGATCGAGCAAGACGATTGTTACGGTCCGAAACATAATCTTTGGAGGTTGTTGACCATGAAGTCCCTGATTGCTGTAGCACTCGCTGCGACCGTTCTCGCCGCTCCGGCCCTCTCGTTCGCTCAACAGAGCACGAACCAGCCGCTGACCCGCGCTCAAGTGCGCGCAGAACTCGTGCAACTCGAAAAGGCCGGCTATCGCCCGGGCCTGTCGAGCCCGTACTACCCGGAAGACCTGCAAGCCGCGCAAGCGCGCGTCGCGCAACAGAACGCCACGGCTGAAGCCACGGCCTACGGCGCATCGACCAACGGTTCGACGCAAGCCGGCAGCCACACGCAGCCGAACATCAAGCCGGTTTACTTCGGCCAGTAAGTTCGCAAGATCGCGCGCCCTGCCGTTCGTGAAACGGCACGCCGCGTAAGTACCCCGGACGGGCCCGCGCTCGACTCGATTCGAGCGCGGGCCCGTCGGTCGTTGCGCTGTACGCAGTCGGTGCACAACGTGCACGACGAGTGCTTCGACCGCGATATCGACATCGCCATCGACAGACATCGACGCCGCGCAGCTTGTGCGAGGCGTCTACAGCAACCTCCGCCGTCGGATTTCCGGCGGCTTGCCCGGGCGCTCCGGCGTCCGGGCCTTTTTCCTCTTCCTGTGCTTCGATCCGCCTCCTCCATCCGGGGATGCGGATCGCACCTCTTCTCGCTTCCCCGGAACACTTTTTCGCCGATCAGTCCGGCGTGACGGCGCTCGCGCAGACCTCGCGCTCCTGCGCCGACGCGCGCCGCAAACGCGCGAGACGCGCACTCGTCACCTGAACCAGCATCGCGATCAGCACGGCTTCGGCGAACGCGAGCGCCGTCGGCTGGCGTGCGAGACCGAGTGTCAGCGTCAGACAGAACGCCGCGAAGCCGAAACGCCCCAGCACCATGCCGCGCAGCAGCGCGATCACGAATGCCGCCCCGTGCGCGCGATGCGACGACACCGCCAGCACGCTGCCCAGCAGCGGAAACACCGCGAACAGCCCGCTCCACGCCGCCCCGAGACGCGACGAGAGCGTCGTAACGGCCAGCGTGAGCGCCGCGCCCGCGGCCATGCGAGTGGCGAGATCGGTTCGGCTGAGCGGCGCGCCCGCCGCGACCACCTCGCTGCGCGGCAGAAAGGTCTGACCGAACAGCGTAGCGGCCAGCGCCGCGCCGAGCGCCCACGGCCACGACACCGGCAACTGCGCGAGCACGCAAGCGGCGGCGAACCACGCGACGAGACCCGCGCCGAGCGCCAACGGCCACGATCGCGCGCGGCAGGTCCAGGCGTAGGCGAAGTTGAAGGATTCGGAAGCGAGGATCGCGTACAGCGAGAGCGTCGCGGCGCGCGCGCCGAACGCGGCGCCGTGCCCCATCGTCAGCAACCAGAGAATCGGCCCGGCGACGACGGGCAGCCCCGCCAGCCAGCCGGCCACTTTCGGCCCCCAACGCTTGCCCGACAGCGACACGAACAACAGAAAAAGCGGGACGAGCGTGAGCTTGAGCGTGAGCATCGGACGGGCGGCGGCAACGTGATGGGAAGCGCCGATGGTAACAGCGCCGCGACGCAAGTTTGCGTGGTCGTAGCGGGCCGGGCTGTCTGCGGGAGCAGCTTGTCAGCGCGGCTGCGTCTGGCTGTTAGTTGCGATTCAACCGACCATCGCCGCCGCCACTCAAAACCCCTGCGTCACGAGTCCGAGCACCGAAAGATCCGGATGCGTGCCGTCGATGATGCTTTTCCCGACGTGCGTGGCTTCGTCTTTCGCGTCCTGATCGCTGCGGAAAGTTTCGTCGCCGTCGGGGTGATAGGGGACCGTGTGGCCCGGCAGCGCCGCGTTCGCGCCCGGATGGCAGACATACGCGGTGTAGGTGTAACGCGTGCCGCCGTCGTCCGCGGGCATCGCCTTGATGTGGATTTCGAAGCCTTCGTAATCGACTTTCTGAGTCGACGGCATCAGCGTCGGTTGTTCGGCGGCGGGCATGATGGCCTCCCTTCTCCGGATGTGCCGGGCTCGTGGCCCGGTGATGGAAGAAGTGTAGGCGATGCGCGGCCACGCGAATCGCGTTGCGCGAAGCGTCGCCTAGAATGGGATGAACCGGTTAGCCGACGACCCGACGGTCATCACCGAACGGAGGACCCTCATGCCGACGAACACCGTGCGCCTTCATCGCGTGTTGCGCGCCACGCCCGAGCGCGTCTATCGCGCGTTTCTCGATGCCGCCGCGCTCGCGAAATGGCTGCCGCCCAATGGATTCACGGGCACCGTGCATGAACTCGATGCCGTGGTCGGCGGACGTTATCGCATGTCCTTCACGCACTTCGCGACGGGTGCGAGTCATTCATTCGGCGGTGAGTATCTGGAGCTGACGCCCGGTCTGCGGCTGAAGTATTCCGGCACCTTCGACGATCCGAATCTGCCCGGCGTGATGCACACCACGGTGGTCTTGCGCGCGGTGTTTTGCGGCACGGAAATGGACGTCACGCAGGAAGGCATTCCGGAAATGATTCCGGCCGAGGCGTGTTATCTCGGATGGCAGGAGTCGCTTGCGTTGCTGACGATGCTGGTCGAAGCGGAAGCTCGCGCGTAGCGTGACGAGCAAGCGCGGCGAGCAAGCACGGCGACAACGCAAAGAGGCAAACCTGAAAGGCGAACCCCAAACGAAAAAGGGCTACAGGCGCTTGCCTGTAACCCTTTGAATTCGTTTGGTGGAGAGGAGGAGGATCGAACTCCCGACCTTCGCATTGCGAACGCGACGCTCTCCCAGCTGAGCTACCCCCCCACAACGAAAATGATTCTAGCACAGCTAAATTTGCTTGTGCCAAGCGTCATTTTTGAGCTGACGCAAAACTATTTCGAAGGCGAGCCCGCCAGGATCCACGCGACGACATCGTGAATATCGCTGGCGCTCATCGCGGGATGCGAGGGCATCGGAATCGCGCCCCACACGCCCGCGCCGCCGTCGCGGACTTTCTTTTCGAGCTTGGCCTGCGCGAGTTTATCGCCCTTGTATTTAGCGGCGATGTCATTGAACGACGGCCCCACGAGACGGCGATCCACCGCGTGACAGCCCATGCACGCGTTGGTGCGCGCGATGCTCTGACCGTCGCCCGCGGCGAATGCCGGAGCCGCGCCGAACAGGGCGGCGACACCGCCCGCCGCCATGGCCAACACCATCACGCCACGTCGAATTGCCACCACAGAACGACCCATCATCACATCGTCGCTCCGCCGTTGGCCGAATGCGGCGCGGATTCCGTCACGGGCGCGGGCGCCTGCTGCTCGATCGGACGCGAACTCACGCCCGAATCCGGAATGGCGCCGACGGTCGGCGCATCGGCCGTCGCGGCGGGTGCCTGCGGCGCCGACGCAGCCGACGCATTCGCGGCCATCGCCTGCTGCGGGTTGATGTACTGATAGCACTTCACGACCTGCGAAACGCCCATCACCGTGCTCGATGCGTCGGCGGCGATACGGCCTTCCTCCGGCGTGACGAGGCCCATCAGATAGATGTTGCCGCGCTCGGACACGACCTTGAAGTTGTTCGCGGAGATGTTCTTGTACGCGACCAGCTCGGCCTTCACGCGACCTTCGAGATACGAGTCGTTGGCGCGCGACGAGAACGAGCTCGCCGGCATGACCGCCAGTTCGTTGACGACCGATTCGACGTTCGTGACGCCGCGCACGATGTTCTCGGCCTTCTGCTTCGAGGCTTCGTCGGGCACTTCGCCGGTCAGCAGCACGCGCTGATTGAACACCGCCACGTTGACGTGCGCGGTGTCGGGCAGCGCGTTGCTCACGTTCGAGAGCGCCTTCACCTGAATCTCGCGATCTTCGGTTTGCGAGCCCACGGTGCGGCGGTCGGTCGCCACGAGTGCCGTGCCGCCCGCCGCGCCCGCGAGCGCGAGAAAGCAGCCTTGCAGGCTCGCGCACAGCGAAGCCGCGAAGCCGATCGTCAGCGTGGTCCGTGCCAGCGCGCGCGTCATGCCGGTTCTGATCATCAAGTGCCTCTCCTTCGTCCTTCGGGTGTCAGTCGTCGCCCAGCAGCATCGCGTCGATGCCGTCGCACAGGCAGTGGATCGTCAACAGGTGAACTTCCTGAATGCGCGCGGTCCGCTCGGACGGCACGCACAGCTGAATATCGGTGTCGGCGAGCGCGCCGTTGATCTGGCCGCCGCCCTTGCCGGTCAGCGCGATCACGATCATTTCGCGCTCGTGCGCTTCCTGAATGGCCGCCAGCACGTTCGCCGAATTGCCCGACGTGGTGATCGCGAGCAGCACGTCGCCGGGCTGGCCGAGCGCGCGCACCTGCTTCGCGAACACCTGCTCGTACGCGTAGTCGTTCGCGACGGCGGTGAGCACCGAGGCGTCGGTGGTGAGCGCGATCGCGGGCAGGCCCGGACGCTCGCGCTCGAAGCGGCCGATCAGTTCGGCGGCGCATTGCTGGGCCACGGCGGCCGAACCGCCGTTGCCGCAAGCAAGGATCTTGTTGCTGTTCGCCAGCGCGGCGAACATGGTATCGACCGCGGCGGCAATTGGCACCGCCAGGGTTTCCATCGCGGCGAGCTGGAGCGCTGCGCTATCGCGAAAGTGCTGTTGAATGCGTTCGACGGACATCGACTCTCTAATCTGTACTGCGGGTATCGCGAAAATTCCGCTGGGTTGCGGCGTGCCGCAAGTTTAGCGCAATCGCGCGCGTTGTTTTCCAGCGTTCTTTTTCTCTGCGCGCGATTTTCGCGCGTTTTATCGCTTCTTTCGCGTCTTTTTTCACCTGCTTACGAGTGAAGCCGTGATGCGGGCATGCAGACGCTCATTCAGGCTCACACCCAAACGCTCATTCGTCGTCGGCGCGAAACGCATCGCGCAGCCAGGTGAGCCGGCCGCCTTCGAACGTCACCAGATCGAAGCGGCACGCGCCCGGCATCGCTTCGAGCGCCTGCGCGCGCGCCGCGAGAAAGTCGCGCGCCGCCAGCAGCAGACGTTGCCGCTTGTGCCAGCCGACGCTCGCCGCCGCGCCGCCGTAGCCGCGCCGCGCGCGGGCGCGCACTTCGACGAACACCAGCGTGCCGTCGCGATCGCGCATCACGAGGTCGAGTTCGCCGCCGCGGCAATGCACGTTGCGCGCCACCAGCACCAGCCGCTGACGTTGCAGATAGACGAGCGCGTGCTGTTCGAAACGCGCGCCGATCTCGCGACGCGTGCGGCATTCGCCCGCACGCGTTCCGGCGTTCGACCGCGCCCGTGTGGAAAAGTTGTCGCTCCTGTCTTCGCCTCCGCCTTCGTCCTCGCGTTCATCCCGTGCACCGCCGCGTTCCGCCTGATGCGGCGCCGCGGCCTGCCCCACATGGCACAATGTCGGCCTCTTTGCTTGCGTTCGCGCGTTCCGTGTCATGACGTCCCTCTCGTCCCCCTTCGAACTCGCCCAGGCCCAGCACTATCCCGCCGCCACGCTTTATGTCGTGGCGACGCCGATCGGCAACACCGCCGACATCACGCTGCGCGCGCTGCACGTGCTCGGACTCGTCGATCGCATCGCCGCCGAGGACACGCGCAACACGGGCCAACTGCTCGCGCGCTACGGCATCTCGAAGCCGATGATCGCCGTGCACGAGCACAACGAGCGCGAAGCCGCGCAGCGCGTAATCGAGCAACTGCGTGCGGGCGAACGCGTGGCCTGCGTGTCCGACGCCGGCACGCCGGGCATTTCCGACCCGGGCGCGAAACTCGTGGACGCCGTGCGCGAAGCCGGCTTCCAGGTCGTGCCGATGCCGGGCGCCAGCGCGCTCGCGACCGCGCTGAGCGTGGCCGGCGACTGGGTGTCGACGTTCACGTTTCTCGGTTTCCTGCCGCCCAAGGCGAAGCAGCGCGCGAGCGCGTTGCAGCCGCTCGCCGCGCATGCGCACGCGATGGTGTTCTACGAAGCGCCGCACCGCATCGTGGAGACGGTCCAGGCGCTCGCCGATGCGTTCGGTCCCGCGCGCCGCATCCTGATCGCCCGCGAGTTGACCAAGCTACATGAAGCGCTGTGGCGCGGCACCCTGGCCGAAGGGCCAACGTGGCTGGCCGAGGATGCGAATCGTCAACGCGGCGAGTTCGTGCTGGTGGTGGAAGGTGCGCCCGCGCAGACGTCGGACGACGAGAATCACGACGCGCTGCTGCGCGTGCTCTTGCAGGAAGTGCCGGTGAAGGGCGCGGCAAAGCTCGCGGCGGCGCTCACGGGCGCGTCGCGCAACACGCTCTACGCGCGGGCGCTCGAACTGAAGCATGAAGGCGGGGAAGAGGACGAAGAAGGCGACGAGCCGGACTGAGCCGTCATCGCCAGACAGCCGCGCGCGTCCGCCTGGGCGCTCGTGGCCTGAAAAACGAAAGGGCCGCAACGCGTCAGCGTGCGGCCCTTCGTGTTTTGCCGGGGTTCGGCCCGAATCAGCCTGCGGATCTTCGTGGATCTCGACCGGTGCGCGCCACGCGCCAACACGGTCGAATCAGCGGACGATCCGCTCAGCCGATCAGCGGTCGCTGCCCGAGTTCGAGTTGGCGGCCAGCATTTCCGCCTGCGCGGCCTTCGCTTCCTGGCGCGAGAGGCCTTCGATGTTCACCTTGGCGGTGCCCGCGTGCTGCAGGCCGAGCATCTTCGCCGCCGCGTACGACAGGTCGATCACGCGGCCGCGAGCGTACGGGCCACGATCGTTGATCTTCACCACGACCCACTTCGAGGTCGAGGGCACGCTCACGCGCACGTACGCGCCGAGCGGCAGCGTGCGGTGTGCGGCGGTCATCGCTTCCATATTGAAGCGCTCGCCGCTCGCGGTCTTGCGACCGTGGAACGCGCGGCCGTACCACGAGGCGCGGCCCGTCTGGTGGAACGAGCCGACGTCCGGGCTGTCGCTGTCGATCGGCTGGGCGTCGGCGAGCGACTTGTCGTTGTTCGCGCCCGAAGCAGGCAGCGCGGCCAGCGCGGAGCCGTAGCTCTGCGGCGTGGCAAACGCGGTGTGCGCGTCCTTGGTGCTGAGCGCGTTGCCCTGCGCCTGGTCTTGCGGACCCGGCGGCATGGCACAACCGGCCAGCACGGACACGGCTGCGAGACTCCCGAATCGTCGTCGAGAAAGTCCGAATTTCATAAGCTAGTCATCACGTTTCAAGGCCGTCCCGCGCCTTGGTTGCGCGTTGCCGGATAGCCTCGGCGGTCGCAGGTAAAAGGACTCCCCGCCCGCGAAACGCGGACGAAAGCCGATACCCGGATGCAGCTCCTGAGCCGCTACCGCTGGTTTTCTTTCACGTCTGGCGCAACCTGTCCCCGGCAGCCTGACCAGACCCCACATGCCGCCATCGAACGCGATGGGCTGCATTCAGGCACGCCGGAAAAACACGGCGCACAGGAACGGCGGCGTAGGCCCCACCCAGCGTCACGGCAGCAAGTCCGTGGCAGGCGCGTGGCGCCTGGCTGGGCAAGACGTGCGGTGCCGAACGGATCGGCACCTGATTTGCCGTCTTGTAAGGCAGCCTGTTGGGCTCGCCTCGACGGACGGCACTGCTTGACGGCGATGCATCGCGACCCATTTTTTACTGCGGGTCACATCGCCCAGTGAATGCACGTAGAACGTGCGTGATGGGTCGCATTATACCCAAAACTTATTCTTGTCATCGAATTCCTATCGAAATCCTCATCATTTCCCACTATTGCTGTAATAAAGCGCCGCTAACGACCGGCTCGATCCCTTGTCTGACAAGGGATTGCGCGGATCGCTGCGCGCCTCGGGCGGCGCTCCCTGCGCGCCGGTACAATCGAATCTTTGGCCGGCGCCGAGGCGGCCGCGATTCGCTCGCGACGTTTCCTGACGTCGCGGACGTCGTCGCTCGCACACGCAGCACGCCTCGATGCGCCCCGCCGTTCCAACAACAATTCCGTCCCCGCGTTAGCGCATGAAAGTCACGCTGATTCCCGTCACGCCGTTCCAGCAAAACTGCTCGCTGCTCGTCTGCGAAGCGACGAACCGCGCCGCCGTCGTCGATCCCGGCGGCGACCTCGACCGCATCGAAGCCGAGATCGCGAATCAGGGCGTGCAGCTCGAAAAAGTCCTGCTCACGCATGGTCACGTCGATCACTGCGCGGGCGCGAAAGCGCTGGCCGAGAAGTTCGGCGTGCCCATCGAAGGTCCGCAGGAAGACGAACGTTTCTGGATCGAGCAGTTGCCGCAGCAGAGCGTGCGCTTCGGCTTCGGCCATGCGCAGGCGTTCGAGCCGGATCGCTGGCTCGTCGACGGCGACACCGTGCGTTTCGGCAACGAAGTGATGGAGGTCTATCACTGCCCCGGGCACACGCCGGGCCATGTGGTGTTCTTCAGCCGCGCGCACCGGCTCGCGCTGGTCGGCGACGTGCTGTTCGCCGGGTCGATTGGCCGCACCGACTTCCCGCGCGGCAATCACGCGGACCTGATCCGCTCGATCCGCGAAAAGCTCTGGCCGCTCGGCGACGACGTCACGTTCGTGCCGGGCCACGGGCCGGTCTCGACCTTCGGCGAGGAACGCCGGTCGAACCCGTATGTCGCAGACGGCGTACCCGGCGCGACGGGCCAGGCGCAGTGGGGCTGAAGTGGGCTGAAGTCGGGCCGGGCGCTCCGGACACCGCACCAGACAGATTGAATTAACCAGGCGAAGCAATGAATCAAGCAGCCATAGAGGAAATTTACGTCAGCACCGATGTGGAGGCCGACGGGCCGATCCCCGGTCCCCATTCGATGCTGAGTTTTGCGTCGGCGGCCTACACGGCCGACAAGCGTCTGATCGCCACGTTCTCGGCGAATCTCGCCACGCTCGAAGGCGCCGCGCCGCATCCGGTGCAGGCCGCATGGTGGGAGACCCAGCCCGAGGCGTGGGCCGCGTGCCGCACCGATCTGCAGGATCCGGCCGCCGCGCTCGTCGCCTACGTCGAATGGGTGGAAAAGCTGCCCGGCAAGCCCGTGTTCGTGGCGATGCCGGCGGGCTTCGATTTCACCTTCATGTTCTGGTACATGATGCGCTTTGCGGGCCGCTGCCCGTTCTCGTGGTCGGCGCTCGACATCAAGACGCTCGCGTTCGCGATGACGGGCCTGCCGTACCGCAAGTGCATCAAGCCGCGTTTTCCGAAGCACTGGTTCGACGATCACCCGCACACGCACGTTGCGCTCGACGACGCCATCGAGCAAGGCGCCCTGTTCTGCAACATGCTCGCCGACCTGCGCGCGCAGCAAGCCGCCGCAGCGCTCGAAGAGGGAGACGCGCCGGGGCAAAATACCGCCGTCTGAGCACTAAGTTAGGGAAATTCCCTCGTCATTTGTGGTTTGCATTGCGTTTCGTTTTCCCGGCCTCTACCATTTGGGAATCCGGCGACGCACATGGAGGCGCATTTGACACTCGATACCTTCTCCCAGAAGATCCTGCGCCTGCTGCAGCTCGACGCGCGCCGTTCGGTGCAGGAAATCTCCGATCAAGTGGGCCTGTCCAGCACGCCGTGCTGGCGCCGCATCAAGGACATGGAGCAGTCGGGCGTGATCCAGCGCTACACGGCGCTGCTCGATCGCGAGAAGCTCGGCCTGCATGTCTGCGCGCTCGCGCATATCCACCTCACGCGTCACACGGAAGGCGGCGTCGAAGCGTTCGAACGCGAGATCGCCACCTGCCCTGAGGTGACCGAGTGCTACAGCACCACCGGCGAGTCGGATTACATCCTCAAGATCGTCGCACCCGACATCAAGTCTTACGACACCTTCCTGCACGAACGCATCTTCCGCATCCCCGCGGTCGCCCAGGTGCGCACGAGCGTCGTGCTGCGCGAAATCAAGTTCGATACGCAGTTGCCGCTTTGAGCGCGCTCGCGCCGCCCTGCCACGGAGCGTAGCGCGTCGGCCTGTCAGATGCGCGCAGCGAGCGACTGCACCGCCTCCAGCCGGCTCGCGCCGAGTTCGCGCCTGAGCGCGTCGAGATCGACGGCCTCGAGCGCGCGCGGGTCGCCGCCCGGCGCAAGCACGGCCTGGATTTCGAGGCCCGTGCTCAGGTAATGCAAGGTCACCGATTCCACCTGCACGCCGCGCGCCGCGAGCGCCTCGCGCAGCGCCACGGCCACGCGCTCGCGCGGCGGCAGGCTCGCGACCGAGCGCGCGAGCATGTCGTCCTCGGGATCGACGTGGATCAGCGCATCGAGCACGCGTGCATCGGTCAGCACGCGCTCGCGCGCCATCTCGGCGATGTAATGCCCCTCGGACACCGAAATCAGCGGATCGACGAGAATGTGCGCGTCGACCAGCGCGAGGTCGCCCGTCTTGCGCGTGCGCATTTCGTGGACGTCGAGCACGCCCGGCGTGGAGAGCAGCAGCGCGCGCAGATCGGCCGCGGCGGCTTCGTCGAGCGCGCGGTCGGAGAGATCCTGCAGCGCGTCCCAGCCGAACACCCAGCCCATGCGCGCGACCATGAAGCCGACGATGGCCGCCGCGATCGGATCGAGCAGCCGCACGCCCATCAGGCTGCCGACGATGCCGAGCGCCACCACCAGCGACGACGCGGCGTCCGAGCGCGCATGCCACGCATTGGCGATCAGCATGGCCGAACGCACGCGCTGCGCTTCGCGCAGCATGTAGCGGAACAGCGCTTCTTTCGAAATCAGCACGAGCACGGCCACGGCGAGCGCGCTGGCATGGACGGGCGGAATATCGCCGAGATTCGCGATGCGGGTGCCGGCGCGTGCGAGCATGCCCACGCCGACCGTAATCAATATGGCGCCGAGAAATAATGAAGCAACGGTTTCATAACGGCTGTGGCCGTAATTGTGATCGGCGTCCGGTTTTGCGCCGCTATGGCGATTCGCGAGCAGTACGACGAAATCGGAGACCAGATCGGAAAGCGAATGCACGCCGTCCGCGATCAATGCCTGCGAATGCGCAATCACACCCACGATGATTTGCAGCACGACCAGCACCGCATTCAAGGCGACACTGACCAGCGTGGTCTTGCGCGCCACGCGCTGTTTATCGGAAAACGTTTCGGCGACAGAGGAAGCCATGCTCAGGGCAGCGAGGTCACAATATGCCGATTGTAATGGCGACGCCGTCCCCAATTGTAGATAACCCTGGATTCTTCTTTTAAATCAGGCGACTACGAGAAAGCGTCGCATTCGCATTCAAATATGAAACCGGAGTGCCGGTTCAATGCGGCCTGGCTTAATCCGCCGCGACGGGCGATTGAGCAAACAGAATATGGCAACCGAACGTAAGAATACGTAAGGTAGACGCAATAGATCGCAAATTGAAGACGCAAAAAAGCCGCGCGTCATTTCCCCGTGACTGCGCGGCTTTTCTGCTGGGCGGACATTTCAGCTCCGCCTGGCAAACCCTGTCTGGCGATTTACTTCTGGATCAGGAATTTCTCGCGATCCTTGCCGGCGATCCAGCGCGGCGGCTTGCCGCGGCCCGACCACGTGCTGCCGCTGTCGGGGTCGCGATACTTCGGTGCGACGCTGGCGCGCGAGCGGCTGGCTTGCTTCGCGGCCTTGCCGGCTGCACGGCCGCCGCCGAGTTCGGCGAGCGTAATGCCGTAGTCGGCCATTTTCTGCTTGATCTCGTCGAGGACTTCGGCATATTCACGCGCCTTCGCCTCTTCAATCTGCTGCTCCAGCTTCTCTCGCTGTGCGAGAAGTTCCTTGTATGACGACATGAGTAAAGGTGCCTTGATGGTTCGTTGATAATGGCTACCGATCTTGCGCCAGTATGCCGATTGACAGATGATTCGCCTCGGAAATTGGTGGCGAGATTAACACAGAAACGAATCCCCGGAAAAGCGCACGCAATAAAAATAATTAAAACAGATTTCCAACTGTTCCGCGACGCTGCAAGTCATAAAGACGCTTTCATTGCGTGCAAATCAGTATTTTTACTGAATGCCGCTTTTTCCAGATAAATCCGATTCTCACAACTGGCAATTTATGAAAATTAATTGGTAAGAATTCGCAAAACATTTCACGCCATGAGAACTTTGCATGCGATGCGTCATTTACCGGAGAATGGCGCATCGCAACAATCAAGAAAATCCCACAGACGGCGTCGCCCGGTTAGAGGGATTATTCAGATTGCGTGGCGCTCAATGCAGTCGATTAGCACGGCATGCAAGGATGGCGAATCGGCTTGCGGCTCCTCGAAAATGAAGCGCGCGCGCTGTCCGTCTACCGCGAGATCGGCGCCATAACGGTCCACGCCCAGTAACTCCAGTCCGGCGCGGCGCGCGGGATTCGCCTCGAAGGCCGCGATCAGCGCGTCTTCTTCGCCGACGTCCAGCGGATCGAGGTCGTCGATATCGTTACCGTCGAGCCAGCCCATCGCGCCGAAACCGCCGATATAGCGCAGGCGCTCGACGTGCATCACCCAAAACGTGAAGTCGCCGAGTTCGAGATAGCGCGCCGCGTCGGGCTGATAGCGCAGATAGCGGCGCGCGAGCGGCGAATGCGCGTCGGCGTCGGTGGGCTCGAAAAGTCCGAGCAACGTCATGCGCGGGGCGTTCAGCACGTCCTCGCCGCGCGCGCCCGTCTGCGCGATGAGCAACCCGGCGCGCGGATCGCCCTGCAGGTTGCGCGTGTGCTCGGCAAGCCGGCTCACGAGGATCACGGGCCGGTGCTCCGCGTCGACGGCGAACGGCAACAGCGTCGGATACGGGAAACCGTGCGGCTCGCGCGCGTGCGTGGCGAGCGCGCCGACGGACACCTGATGCAGCAGATGCAGCGGAGCATGGGCGGGAATCTTCACGGCAGCGTCCTCGGGCGATGGTGGCGGCGGAAATAGACAAGACCGGTGCAAAGGCCGGCACCAGGCCGCGTTCCGCGATGCCACTATTAGAGCAGGCCGCGGCGCGGCGAGCAGTCTGCGCGCGCGTTGGCTAAAATCGTCGCCTGGCTTTCAGTCAGCTTATCGGACCGGACCGGCCGCCATCGATCCAGGCCGCCGCCGTCCGCTTTCGCTGATTTCCGCCACAACAGCCGACGCCTCACTTATATCCAGCAGCCATCCTTCGCCGGAATTTCCCAGTGTCCAACCACGCCTCCGATCCCGCGCTCGACGCGCAGCCCGCCGCCGTCCATCGCGCCCTGCCCGCCGCCCGGCGTCACCGCGCCCGCATCGCGACCATGGCGCTCTTCTTCGTCGCCGGGATGATGTACGCCTCGTGGGGCGTGCACGTGCCCACCGTGCGCGACAAGTTCCACCTGAACGCGGCCATGCTCTCGTACGCGCTGTTCGCGGTCGCGGGCGGCTCGATTGCCGCGATGACGTCGATCGGCACCTGGATCGCGCGCGTGGGCTCGCGCCGCGCCTGCTTCGCGGGCGGCATCACGATGAGCGTCTGCGGCGCGCTGATCCTCGTCGTGCCGTACTACTGGATGCTGATCGTCGTGCTCGCGGCGTTCGGTATCGGCATGGCCACGCTCGACGTCGCCATGAACGCCGAGGCGAGCGCCGTCGAGGAAGCCGTCGGCAAGCCGATCATGTCGGGGCTGCACGGCATGTTCAGTCTCGGCGGCATGGCCGGCGCGGCGATCGGCGGCGCGCTGCTCGCGCGCGGCATGGCGCCCGCGCTGCATCTGCTGCTCGCTTCGGCGCTGGCCGCG
>NZ_JAAGPN010000176.1:0-17134 GCF_017104805.1 Paraburkholderia sp. Ac-20347
ATCGAGAACAGAAACGTCGCGCCATAGCCGCCTGAGGCAAGCAGCACACCAATGAGCAGGATTGCAGCATGAATGGGGCGCACGGTCGGGTTCCCGGTCGGTGGCGGTGATCGGCCAGTGAGTGAGGCGGATGTGGCGCGGATGTGAAGCGGATGGTCGGCAGCGTATCAGGGCTGCGCGCGGGCCGGCCGCGCGCGTCTCGGGTGCAAGGCGATGCACGGGCAATGCGTATGCATTACGAGTGCGCGTAGATCGGGCCGAGGCCGGGGACGTCCGCGTCGGGCCCGTTCACCGGCGCATTCAGCTGCACGCGCGGTGCGCGGCTGCCCGCCGCCGATGCGCCCTGCGTCACGCCGCCGTACGACGAAGCCGTCTCGCCGTTGGCCGCGCTCACGCGCGCCAATGCGGCTTGCAGGTTCGCCGGGTATTGGGTGTTGTCGCTGGCCGGGTTGTAGCCGGCTTGCTGGAGCTGCACGAGTTCGGCCTTGACCTCGGCGCGGGTGACCGGCGCGTTCTGGACGCTGGACTGCGCGAACGAGAATGCAGGCACGGCAACGAGAGCGGCGACGACGAGCGATTGAACGAGCTTCATGGTGTTTCTCCTGGCATTGAGTGGGTGGGATGCAGTGGATGAGGTATCAACCGTGCACAGGAGTTATTTGAACGCCGCGATGTATCTGGCTTGTTTCCGCGCGCGTGCCAATTTGCAAGCGTGTATGTCGTATCTGCGTCCCGATACATTGCGATACATACCGCACGTTTAAAACCGGCCCCGCGCGCTATGGATGACGCTATGGATGACGCGATCAATGACGCCATAAAGCCTCGCTCACGGCATCGCCCCTCACATCGAAAGCCAGTTGCAAGCTAACTTCGTTAGCGTGCGTTACGCCGTGGCACGCCCGCTTGCCAATGCGTACGAATGCCTTCGCGCAGCTTGCGTTCGTAACGGTCCATGACGAAAACGAGGCCTTGTAACAAGGCAAAACCTTTCAAAAAACTAACGTTTCGAAATTAGCGCGCGAGTTGGTTAGACTGCGAGTCTCGCCTCTCGCTGCGTGATGCGCGGCCACGGGCGGCCCACAACAAACACGAGAATGCGTATGCGAATCGACGTCGAACGGCACGTTTCCGAAGCGGGAAAAACGCCGTGTCCCGCACATGGCCCCTGCACGCGCGTCAACGCGCGCGCCGCACACGAAGACCATCGCGCTGATTGCGGGATCGACGGCGACGCCGCATCGACCGGGAGACTGGCATGAGCGATACGCCGAACCGCCCCAACGCCCCGCAAACGCCGCCTTCGCAGCCTTCGCCGCCGCCTCCCCAGCAGACTCCGCCGCCCGCGCGCAAGCGTCGCGGCGTCTGGATTCTGGCGCTCGTGATCCTCGTGCTGATCGTGCTCGTGGTGCTGCACGTGCTGCACCGCAAGAAGCCCGAGCGCGGCGCGGCGGCCCAGGTCGTCACGGTCGCGCCGGCCGCGCTCGGCGCCATGCCCGTCACGCTCAACGCGCTCGGCACGGTCACGCCCGTCGCCACCGTCACGGTGCTGCCGCAATTGAGCGGCTATCTCACGGAAGTCGGGTATCGCGAAGGTCAGGACGTGGTCAAAGGCCAGTTCCTCGCGCAGATCGACCCGCGCCAGTACGAGATCAGCAAGGAACAGGCGCAGGCCACGCTCGCCAAGGATCAGGCCTCGCTCGCCCAGGCCCGCTCCGACCTCGCGCGCTACACGCAGCTGAACGAGAAGAAGTCGATCGCCGAACAGACCTATTCGGACCAGAAGTTCCTCGTCGCGCAGGATGAGGCGGCCGTGAAGTCGGACCTCGCCACCATCAAGCAGTACGAGCTCGATCTGATCTATTGCCGCATTACCGCGCCGGTCTCGGGCCGCGTCGGCCTGCGTCTGGTCGATCCGGGCAATTACGTGACGGCGTCGAGCTCCACGGGCATCGCCGTCATCACGACGATGAAACCCACCACGGTGCAGTTCACGGTGCCGCAAAACGCGCTGTCCGACGTGCTGCAACGCACGACCGCGGGCGCGAAGCTGCCGGTCACCATCTATAGCGCCGACAACACCAAGGAACTCGCCACCGGCACGCTCTACGCGATCAGCAACCAGATGGCCACGGCCACCGGCACGGTCACGCTGCGCGCGAGCGTCCCGAACGACGACGAGGCGCTGTTCCCGAACGAGTTCGTCAACGTGAAGCTGCTGGTCGACACGATGCAGAACGCCGTGCTCGTGCCCACGCCCGCGGTGCAATCGGGCGCGCCCGGCGACTACGTGTATCTCGTCAACGACAACAACACCGTGTCGGTGCACAAGGTCACGATCGGGCCGAGCGACGGCCAGCGCACGGTGATCGTCTCGGGCCTGAGCGCGGGTCAACGCGTGGTCACCGACGGTCTCGACCGCCTCAACGACGGTGCGAAGATCCAGCCCGCGGGCGCGCGTCCGGCCAATGCTGCGAGCGGCGCCAAAGCGGCACGCATGGGCAACGCCTCGCACGCACATGCGCACGCCACCTCCGCGGCTTCGGATGCCCCGGCCGCCAGCGCGGCCACGGCGGATTCCGCTTCGCAAGCGTCCTGAGCAACCAGTCCCGCCCCGATGAATATTTCGCGTCTTTTCATCCTGCGGCCCGTCGCGACATCGTTGCTGATGATCGCGCTGGTGCTGGTCGGCCTCGTGGCGATGAAGTTCCTGCCGGTCTCATCGCTGCCCGCGGTCGACTATCCGACCATTCAGGTGCAGACCTTCTACCCCGGCGCGAGCCCGACCGTGATGGCCACCACCGTCACCGCGCCGCTGGAAGTGCAGCTCGGCGAGATTCCGGGCTTGCAGCAGATGGTCTCGTACAGCTCCGAGGGCGCCTCGGTCATCACGCTGCAGTTCGACCTCTCGCTCAATCTCGACGTCGCCGAGCAGAACGTGCAGCAGGCCATCAACGCGGCCAACAGCTATCTGCCGACCGGCCTGCCCGCGCCGCCGACCTACGCCAAGGTCAATCCCGCCGACCAGCCGATCCTCACGCTCGCGGTCACGTCGACGTCGATGTCGCTCACGCAGTTGCAGGACGCGGCCAACAACCGCCTCGCGACCAAGATTTCCGAAGTGCCGGGCGTGGGTCTCGTGAGCACGGCGGGCGGCAACGTTCCGGCCGTGCGCGTGGAAGCCGATCCGCAGAAGCTCGCCGCTTACGGCCTGAATCTCGACGATCTGCGCACGCTGCTCGCCAACGTGAACGTGAGCGCGCCGAAGGGCAATTTCGACGGCCCCGAGCTCGACTACACGATCAATTCGAACGACCAGATTTCCGATCCGAAAGATTACGAAGACACGGTCATCGCGTACCAGAACGGCGCGCCGGTCTACATGAAGGACGTGGCGCGCGTGTCCACGGCCGCGCAGGATGTCGAGCGCGGCGCCTGGTACAACAAGCAGCCCGCCATCGTGCTGAACGTGCAGCGCCAGCCGGGCGCGAACGTGATCGCCACGGTCAACCAGATCATGCGCCAGTTGCCGCTGCTCGAAGCGACGCTGCCGGCCGGCATGAAGGTCACGGTGGTGTCGAACAGCGTCGGCGTGATCCAGTCCTCGGTGCACGACGCCGCGTTCGAACTCGTGCTCGCGGTCGCGCTCGTGGTCGCCGTGATTTTCGTGTTCCTGCGCAATCTGCCTGCCACGATCATTCCGAGCATCTCGGTGCCGGTCTCGCTGATCGGCACGCTCGCGATCATGTACGAGCTCGGCTATTCGATCGACAACCTCTCGCTGATGGCGCTCATCATCGCCACGGGTTTCGTCGTCGACGATTCCATCGTGATGATCGAGAACATCGTGCGTTACCTGGAAGAAGGCGAAAAGCCCTTGCAGGCCGCGCTAAAAGGCGCGGGGCAGATCGGCTTCACGATTCTCTCGCTCACTATCTCGCTGATCGCCGTGCTGATTCCGCTGCTGTTCATGGGCGGCGTGATCGGGCGTCTCTTCAGCGAATTCGCGGTCACGCTCGCGGTGACCATCGTGCTGTCCGCCGTGGTCTCGCTGACCGTGGTGCCGATGATGTGCGCGCGCATTCTGCGTCCCCAGGCGGAACGCCATCCGAGCCGCTTCGAGCGCATCAGCGAAGGGCTGTTCGACAAGACGCTCTCCGCCTACGAGCGCGGCCTGCGCTGGGTGCTCGACCATCAGATCCTCACGCTGATCGTGGCCGTGCTCACCGTGGCCATCACCGGCCTGCTCTATGTGGTAATCCCGAAGGGCCTCTTCCCGGTGCAGGACGTGGGCGTGCTCCAGGCGATCAGCGTGGCCGACAATTCGGTGTCGTATTCGGCGATGGTGCGCCGCCAGAGCGAACTGGCCGAGCAGATCCTCAAGGATCCCGACGTGGTCTCGCTCACGTCTTACGTGGGCATCGACGGCATCAATAACACGCTGAACAACGGCCGCTTCCTGATCAACCTGAAGTCGCACGACGACCGCTCGGAAACCGCCGAGGAAATCGGCCGGCGCATCCAGCAGTCGGTGGCGAAGGTGCCGGGCATCCGCCTCTATGTGCAGCCCGAGCAGGATCTGACGCTCGACACCACGGTCTCGCGCAACCAGTACAACTTCGTGCTGCGCGGCCCGAGCCAGGAAGCGTTCGCGCAGTATGTGCCCGACCTCGTCGCGCGCATGAAGCAGATTCCGTCGATCGCCGACGTCACGAGCGACCTGAACACCGACGGTCTCTCCGTGAACGTGCAGGTGAACCGCCAGCTCGCGGCGCGTTACGGCATCACGGCGGCGACCATCGACAATGCGCTTTACGACGCGCTGGGCCAGCGCATCGTCTCGACCATCTTCCAGCAGTCGGACCAGTACCGCGTGATTCTGGTCGCGAAGCCGGAGTCGCTGCCGACGGTCGATTCGATCGGCGACATCTATCTGCCGAGCCAGACCGCGAGCACGGGCCAGGTGCCGCTCAAGGGCATCGCGACCATCAGCATCACGCGTTCGCCGCTGATGATCAGCCACCTCGCGCAGTTCCCCTCGGTGACGATCTCGTTCAATCTCGCCGACGGCGCGTCGCTCTCCTCCGCCGTGCGCGACATCCGCAAGGCCGAAGCCGCCGTGAAGCTGCCGCCGTCGATCACCTCGTCGTTCCAGGGCGCGGCGCAGGCCTTCGAGGACTCGCTGTCGAGCGAGGTCTATCTGCTGATCGCCGCCATCGTGGCCGTGTATATCGTGCTGGGCGTGCTCTACGAGAGCTACGTGCATCCGGTGACGATTCTCTCGACGCTGCCTTCGGCGGGCATCGGCGCGCTGCTCGCGCTGATGATCGCGGGCAAGGATCTCGACGTGATCGGCATCATCGGCATCGTGCTGCTGATCGGCATCGTCAAGAAGAACGCCATCATGATGGTGGACTTCGCGCTCGAAGCCGAACGCGTGCATGGCAAGCCGCCGCGCGAGGCGATTTTCGAGGCCTCGCTGCTGCGCTTCCGCCCGATCCTGATGACCACGCTCGCGGCCATGCTCGGCGCGCTGCCGATGCTGCTCGGCACCGGCACGGGTTCGGAACTGCGCCGCCCGCTCGGTCTCGCGATCATCGGCGGCCTGACGGTTTCGCAGTTGCTCACGCTGTTCACCACGCCCGTGATCTACCTGATGTTCGATCGTCTCGCGGAGCGTTTCGGCCGCAAGCGCAATCGCGATGAAAGCGGCGACGCGGACAGCGACGAGTCTGGCGGAAGCAGCGGCGGTGGCAACAACAACGGCAATAACGGCAACAACCCGCCGCCCGCGCCCGAGGCGACACCGTGAATCTTTCGGCGCTTTTTATCCGCAGACCGGTCGCGACCTCGCTGCTCGCGATCGCGATCCTGCTCGCCGGCACGCTCGCGTTCTTCCGTTTGCCCGTCGCGCCGCTGCCCAACATCGCCTATCCGGTGATCGTGGTGCAGGCGAACATGGCGGGCGCGAGTCCGGAAACCATGGCGTCCACCGTGGCCGAACCGCTCGAACGGCGGCTCGGCACGATCGCCGACGTCAGCCAGCTCACGTCGATCAACAACGTGGGCTCGTCGCTGATCGTGGTCGTGTTCGGCCTGAATCGCGACATCAACGGCGCCGCGCGCGACGTGGAAGCGGCCATCCAGGCCGCGCGCGCGGACCTGCCGACCACGCTGCGCAGCAATCCCACCTACCGGCAGTACAACCCCGCGAGCGCGCCGATCATGGTGCTCGCGCTCACCTCCGACACGCTCACGAAATCGCAGCTCTACGATTCCGCCGACTCGGTCATCATGCAGCAGCTTTCGCAGGTGGACGGCGTCGGCCAGATCACGCTGGGCGGCGGCGCGCTGCCCTCGGTGCGCGTGGAGTTGCAGCCGGGCAAGCTCAATAGCTACGGCATCGGCCTCGAAGACGTGCGCGCGGCGATCGGCGCGGCCAACGCGAACAGCGCGAAAGGCCATCTCGATCAGGGCGACCAGCGTTTCGTCGTCACCTCGAACGACCAGATCAGCAATGCCGCGCCGTTCCGCGACGTGGTGATCGCCTACCGCGACGGCGCGCCCGTGTATCTGCGCGACGTGGGCACCGTGCGCGACTCGAACGAAAACATCCGCAACGCCGGCCTCTACAACGGCAAGTCGGCGGTGCTCGTGATCGTCTATCCGATGCCGGGCAGCAATGTCGTGAAGACGGTGCAGCAGATCCAGGCGCGCCTGCCCAACATCGAGGCCGCCCTGCCCGCCACCATCAAGGTGAACGTGGCGGTGGACCGCTCGGAGTCGGTGCGCGCCTCGGTGGCCGATACCGAGCGCACGCTCTTCATCGCCGTGCTGCTGGTGATCGGCGTGGTGTTCGTGTTCCTGCTCTCGCCGCGCGCCACGCTGATTCCGGCCGTGGCGCTGCCGCTCTCGATCATCGGCACTTTCGGCCCGATGTACCTGCTCGGCTACAGCATCGACTCGCTCTCGCTGATGGCGCTCACGATCGGCACCGGCTTCGTGGTCGACGACGCCGTGGTGGTGCTCGAAAACATCGTGCGCCATATCGAGGCCGGGCTCGATCCGAAAGAGGCCGCGTTGCGCGGCTCGGCCGAAGTGGGCTTCACGGTGCTCTCGATGAGCCTCTCGCTGATCGCCGTGTTCCTGCCGATCCTGCTGATGCCGGGCATCGTCGGCCTGCTGTTCCACGAATTCGCGATGACGCTCTCGATCGCGATCCTCATCTCGCTGATCGTCTCGCTCACGGTCACGCCCGCGATGTGCGCCTACGTGCTCAAACGCGAGCAGGTTCACAAGGAGCCGTCGCGCGCTGCAAAGTGGATCGACGCGCAGTTCGAGCGCTTCAAGCAGTTCTATTCGCGCTCGCTCAACGTCGCGCTCGATCACGCGAAGCTCGTGATCTTCCTGCTGTTCGCGCTGCTGATCGGCAACGTGTTTCTCGCGCGCCTGCTGTCGGGCACGTTCTTTCCCGAGCAGGACACGGGCATTCTGATCGGGCAGATCATCGCCGACCAGAGCATCTCGTTCACGGCGATGGAGAAGAAGCTCGCGCAACTGCAGGAGATCGTGCAGCAGGATCCGGCGGTGGCGTCGGTGGCGGGCTTCACGGGCGGACGCGCGCTCAACACGGCCAATGTCTTCATCGAACTGAAACCGCTCGCGCAGCGCAAGCTCTCGGCCAGCGAAGTCGTGAACCGGTTGCGGCCCAAGCTCAACGGCGTATCGGGCGCGCGCCTGTTTATCCAGGCGCAGCAGGATCTGCAGATCGGCGGACGACAGTCGGCGGCGGAGTATCAGTACACACTCACGAGCGACGACGCCGACGCGCTGTTCAAATGGGTGCCCAAACTCGTCACCGAGTTGAACAAGCATCGCGGCGCGATCATGGACGTGAACTCGGACCTGCAGCAAAACGGGCTGCAGACCTATGTGACCGTGAACCGGCAGACCGCGAAACGCTATGGCTTCGATCCGAACCAGGTCGACAGCGTGCTGTACGACGCCTTCGGCCAGCGCACGGTCTCGACCATCTACAACCCCATCAACCAGTACTTCGTGGTGATGGAAGTGGCGCCGGAATACTGGCAGTATCCGCAATCGTTCGATCGCATCTATCTGAGCACGGCGGCTGGTAACGCGAGCGGCTCGGCGTCCACGCAGATGTCGAGCAGCACGGTGTCGGGCGTGACCGCGTATAGCGCGATCACCAGCACGAGCACGTCGAGCAGCAGCACCAACGCACTCAACGCCGACGCCGTGGCGAACCAGCAGAACAACTCGATCGCCAACAGCAAGGGCGGCAGTTCGAGCGGCAGCGCGGACAGCACGGCCGCCGAAACCATGGTGCCGGTGACCGCGATGATGAACTGGAGCGTGAGCCACACCGCGACTCAGGTGAACCACCAGAGCGGCCAGGTTGCAGGCACGATCTCGTTCAATCTGCCGACGGGCGGCTCGCTGTCCGAAGCGGGCAAGATCATCGAGCAGGCCGAACGCGATATCGGCATGCCCGCTGCGATTCACGGCGAATTCGCGGGCGCGGCCCAGGCGTACGCGCAGTCGATGGGCACGGTGCCGCTGCTGATCCTCGCGGCGCTGGTCGTCGTGTATATCGTGCTGGGCGTGCTCTACGAGAACACCATCCACCCGCTCACGATTCTCTCGACGCTGCCTTCTGCCGGGATCGGCGCGATTCTCGCGATGCTGATCTTCGGCACGCCGTTCTCGGTGATCGCGATGATCGGCATCATTCTGCTGATCGGTATCGTCAAGAAGAACGGCATCATGATGGTGGACGTCGCGATCCAGAACCAGCGCAATCTGGGCATGGACGCGCGCAGCGCGATTCACGACGCCGCCGTGGTGCGCCTGCGCCCGATCATGATGACGACCTTCGCCGCGGTGCTCGGCGCGGTGCCGCTCGCGGTCGGCATCGGCCAGGGCGCGTCGCTGCGCCAGCCGCTCGGCGTGACCGTGATGGGCGGCCTGCTCCTCTCGCAGGTCTTCACCCTGTACACCACTCCTGTGATTTATCTGTTCCTCGACCGCCTGCGCGCGCGACTCGCACGCTGGGCCGCACGTCTGCCCTGGAATCGCCAGGCCGATGAGAGCGCATCATGAAAACGACTGACTTCCCCCTGATTCACCGCGCGCTGCCGCTGGCGCTCGCCGCCGGCCTCGCGTTCGCCCTGAGCGGCTGCATGGTCGGCCCCGACTATCATCGCCCGCAGGTGTCGGTGCCGGCTCAATGGAAGGAGCTGCCGGGCTGGACCCAGGCCGAGCCGAGCGCCGCCGAAGCGCCGAAGGGCGACTGGTGGACCGCGTTCCACGACCCGCTGCTCGACGAACTCGAACCGCTCGTCACCGTGTCGAACCAGACCGTGCGGCAGAGCTACGCGAACTACCAGGAAGCGCTCGCCGAAGTGCGCGTGGCGCGCGCGGGCCTCTTTCCGACGCTGGGCGTGACCGGTTCGGCCACGCGCGAGCGCGCCTCGACGACCACCACGACCGGCAGCGCCGCGCGCATCGTCAACGCGGGCTCGCTCGAAGCGAACGCAAGCTGGGCGCCCGACCTCTGGGGCGAGGTGCGCCGCCAGATCGAGGAGCAATCGGCCACGGCCCAGGCGAGCGAAGCCACGCTCGCCAATGCGCAACTCTCGGAACAGATCGCGCTCGCAAACGCCGTGATCGACCTGCGCATCACCGACGCCGACATCGACCTGCTCACGGCCACCGTCGCCGCGTACAAGGATTCGCTGCGCGTGGTGAGCGATCAGGATGCGGCGGGCACCGTCGCGCCGTCCGATCTGCTCACGGCGCGCACGCAGCTGGAGAACGCGCAGGCGAGCCTGATCGCGCTGGGCGTGTCGCGCGCGCAGTACGAGCACGCGATCGCCGTGCTGGTGGGCCGCAATCCGGAAGACGTGACGATCCCGCATAGCGAGCGCCTGCCGATCCTGCCGGATATCCCGGCGGGCGTGCCGTCGACCATCTTGCAGCGCCGTCCCGATGTCGCGACCGCGGAGCGTCAGATGGCGTCGGCGAACGCGGCGATCGGCGTGGCCGTGGCGGCCTATTACCCGAGCATTTCGCTCTCGGCGCTCGACGGCTTCACGCAATCGCCGCTGTCGGGGCTGCTGCACATCAGCAACTATGTGTGGTCGCTCGGCGCGAGCGCGACCGAAACGATCTTCGACGGCGGCCTGCGCAGCGCCGACGTGGACGCCGCGCGCGCGAGCTACGACGCCTCGGTGGCGAACTATCGCGGCACCGTGCTGACAGCGTTCCAGGACGTCGAAAACGATCTCTCGGGCCTGCGGATTCTCGCGCAGCAGAGCGCGGTACTCGAATCGGCCGTGCGCGACGCCACGCGCGCCACGCAGATCGCGCAGAACGAGTACGAGGCAGGCACCGTCGATTACACGACGGTCGTGACGGCGCAGGCCACGCAGTTGACCACGCAACAAAGCGCGCTCACCGTGCAGCAGAGCCGCCTGCTCGATGCCGCTGCGCTGATCGGCGATCTGGGCGGCGGCTGGAACGGCCAGATGCACGATGCGCGTCATCCGGATCGGGTCGACGGCAACGCGAATCCGGGCATCGGCGCGAGCGCGCCCGCCGCTGCGGCGGCGCCTGTGCAGGCGAGCGGCGTGGCGGCGGCCGCGCCGAATCCGTAAGACTCGGGCGCGGTCGCATTTTCGTTGAACTTGCCGCGCCTTGATGTGCCGCGCATGCCGTTCGTGCATGCGCTTTGATGCAGCCCTTCTCATCCCGCTCTTCACCCCCTGCGAGCGCAACCGATCGTGAGATCGGCTGCGCTATGCTGAATTGTCGGGCGCGCATCGTCGGCTTTGTGCCTTTGTGCGCTTGTTTGTGCGTTTGCTTACGCGCCTCTTTACGCGCACCGCCGCGCCCGCATCGATCATCGCCTGCACCACAGCATCGGCACGATGCCGATGCGGGAGATTTCGCCACGATGACACGCCACCGGCACTCACGCTTCACCATGCTGTGCGCGCTGCTAGCGCTCGCCGCCACGGCCCACGCCGAATCCACACCCGACGCGGACGACGCGAACACGGCAACCGCATCGCATCCTGCATGGTTCGCGCGGTTTCGCGACACGCAAGACGGCGCGTTCGACCTCAGCGACTTGCTGCTCAATCACAAGGGCGTGCTGCCGGTGCCGACCATCATCACCGAACCGGCCGTGGGCTACGGCTTCGGACTCGGGCTGCTGTACTTCACCGCGCCCAAACGCGTGGCAAGCGACAATGCTGGCACAGCATCTCCAGGCGCCGATGCCAAACCGACAATGTCGCCGCCCAACATCACCGGCGTCGGCGGCTTTTTCACCGGCACGCATAGCTGGGGCGCGGGCCTCATGCACTTCCACAGCTGGGACGACGACCACATCCGCTATCTCGGCGTGCTCGGCAAGGTCAATCTGCATCTGAATTACTATGGTCCGCAAGGCAACGCCAACGCGTACCAGTTGAGCGGCGTCACCGTCGTGCAGCAGGTTTTATTCAGGATTGCCAATAGCCCGTGGTACATCGGGCCGCGCTATACGTTCTTCGATTCGGCCACGCGTTTCGGCCCGCTGCTGCCCAACGGCCTCCACCATTTCGAGCGCGAGGTGCGCGTGGGCAAAGGCGGCATCGTCGTCGATTACGACACGCGCGACAACATGTTCTATCCGAGCCACGGCACCTACGCGGAATTCGAAGCCGATTTCGCGCGCGGCGGCTTCGGCAGTTCGAACGCGTTCGACATGCAATCGGTGAAGGCCTATCACTGGATCGAAATGACGCCCCGCTGGATTCTCGGATTGCGCGTGGACAGCGGCTTCTCGCAGGGCGACATCCCGTTTTTCGCGCAGCCTTACGTGAGTCTGCGCGGCGTCTCCGATGCCCGGTTCCAGGACCGCAATCAGGTCACGGGCGAGCTGGAACTACGCTGGAACGTCACGCCGCGCTGGGCGCTGCTGGGCTTCGGCGGCGCGGGCAAGGCCTGGGGCAAGCTGCATGCGTTCGGCGACGCGCCGACGGCTTTCGGCTTCGGCACCGGTTTTCGTTATCTGATTGCGCGCAAGCTTGGTTTGTCGATGGGCATCGACGTTGCGCACGGCAACGGGCAGAACGCGTTCTATATTCAGGTGGGCAGCGCGTGGCGCTGAAGTGCGCGCTGAGTTTCGCGCCGAAGTGCGCGCCGGATCACGCGCAAGGTTCCGATTCCGCACGCGGCTCCAGCGGCAGCGCCGAAGTGGGCAAACCGAACACGCGATCGAAGAGCAGATTGAAGACGTAGGCGTAGACGAGGAAGAACACCGCGAGGCCGACGTCCATCACGAACGCCTCGCCGAGCGGCACGCGCAGCGTGAGCGCGATCATCGGCACGAGAAACAGGATCAGACCGCCTTCGAAACCCACGGCATGCGCGATGCGCCGCGCGACGCTGCGTCCGCGCTTCGTCTGGCGCGCTTCCCAGCGCTCGAACAACGTGTTGAACACGACGTTCCAGATCACCGCAATCAGCGACGAGAAAATCGCCGCCGCACCCGCGCGGTCCATGCCGCTGCCCGACAGCGAGGCGAAACTCGTGCTGGTGATGAGGATCGCGATCCCCTCGAACAGCGCGACGTAGACGATCCTGCGTTTGATTCCCTGCATGCCCTGAGCGCTCCCGCGCGATGTTTTGCCTGGAAACCGGAAAGTGAAAACCGGAAGCGGCGATGGTACCAGCATCCGCGCCGCCTCCCGTTTTCACGGCATGCGCGCCGTGGACCTTACGCGAGGTCCGTGAACACGGCTTGCGCCGTAAGACGCGACTTCGGCAGCTTCGCGTTGAAGTCGTCGGCACTGCGGTAGCCGAGGCTGATCACGACGAGCGACGTCAGGCCCTGCGCGGCCAGACCGAGTTCCGCGTCGAGCGCCGCGGCGTCGAAACCTTCCATCGGGCAGGCGTCGATTTCGAGCGTCGACGCGCCGATCAGCACCGAACCCAGCGCCAGATACGCCTGCTTTTCCATCCACGACGGCAGATCGTTGCGCTCGCGATGCAGGTTCACGTAGAAATTGCGCGTGTTCGCCTGACCCGTCTTCGCTTCGGCGCTCGCGAAGCGGCCATCGGCCTCTTCCTGCGCGAGCACGGCGTTCAGATGCGCCTCGTCCATGTCCTTGCGCACGCACAGCACGAGCACGTGCGAAGCCTTCAGCACCTTCGGTTCGTTGTACGCATAGCCGGGCTGCATGGACTTCGCCACGCGCGCGCGCGCCGCATCGCTTTCGGCCACCACGAAGTGCCACGGCTGCGAGTTCACCGACGACGGGCTGAAGCGAATCAGCTCCTTGAGTTCGTCGATGACCGCGGCCGGGATCTTGCGGGCGGGATCGAAAGACTTGGTCGAATGGCGCGACTTGGCGAAGCGGGTGAGGTTCAAAACATTCTCCTGAATCGATGCGAGGTCTGACGTCGGCCGCCAGCGCGGCGGCAAGGCCGGTATCCTACCAGCATGCAGCGAAGGCCGTGCAGGCGGCCATCGGACCGGCTGCGGCGTCCTCGCGCTGCCTGCTCGCCCCGCCTGCTCGCTTCGCCCGCCCCGCTTACGCATCGCGCCTTATCGGAGAAACCCATGCGCCAGGCCATCCATCATCTGCACGTGCACGCGCGCTCGCGCGGGCTGTTCGATTTCACCGCGCAGGTGCGCGAATTCGTCCGCGAAACCGGCATCGGCACGGGTTTGCTGACGCTGTTCTGCCGTCACACCTCGGCTTCGCTACTGATCCAGGAGAACGCCGATCCCTCGGTGCGCCGCGACCTCGAACGCTATTTCGACGCAATCGCGCCCGAGGATGCCCAGCGCTACGAGCACGACACCGAAGGCCCCGACGACATGCCCGCGCATCTGCGCACCGCGCTCACGCAGACGCAGTTGTCGATTCCGGTCGAGTTCGGCGGTCCGGTGCTCGGCACGTGGCAGGGGATTTATCTGTTCGAGCATCGGCGTCACGCCTCGACACGCGATGTCGTGCTGCACCTGATCGGTGAATAGATACGCGCCGGACACCTGCCGTTAGCGAACCTCGTCGCGCCGGCATCGCTTTCGCGCCGCTGCATCCGAGCAAAGCGCGCGCGCAGACGCTATGCTACGGCTTGCGCTTTTTCGACACCGCTTTGCGTTCGCCGCTTTCGCACGCGAACGCCTTCGAACGCCTTCGAACGATTTCGCACCGATTCACCGAACCCTCAAGGAACGCCTTATGACAAAGACCACCGGCTCCATGATTTCCTTCAACCGCCCCGACGGCAAAGCGCTGCAAGGCTACCTGGCCACGCCCGCCAAAACGGAGGGCGCGCCCGCCATCGTCGTGATCCAGGAATGGTGGGGCTTGAACGGCCAGATTCGCGGCGTGGCCGACCGTCTCGCGCAAGCCGGTTACTACGCGCTCGTGCCCGACCTCTATCGCGGCAAGAGCACGGTCGAGGAAGAAGAAGCGCATCACCTGATGACGGGTCTCGATTTCGGCGACGCCGCCTCGCAGGACATCCGCGGCGCGGTCGACCATCTGCGCACGCTGACCGATCGCATCGGCGTGACCGGCTACTGCATGGGCGGCGCGCTCACGCTGCTGGCCGCCAACCAGATTCCAGATCTCGCGGGCGTGGTCACGTGGTACGGCTTCCCCCCGCTCGAGTACCTCGACGCGAGCAAGATCACCGCGCCGGTGCTGGGCCACTGGGGCACGCAGGACGGCTTCTTCAAGGTCGAGACCGTCGACGAACTGGAAAAGAAGCTCAAGGACGGCGGCGTGAACGTCGAGTTCCATCGCTACCTCGCCTATCACGCGTTCGCGAACGAAGAGGCCGTCGGCCCGGGCCGCATCGCGCACACGCAGTTCGATCCGGTCTGGTCGCAGCAGGCGTGGGACCGCACGCTCACGTTCTGGGGCCGCACGCTCTGGAAGCAGGGCTGAACGCGGCGGCTTGTGGCCGCTGGCCTTAGGCTCAAAGCATGAAAAAACGCGGCGCACGTTTTCGAACGTGCGCCGCGTTGTTTTTTACAGCGTCGTGACGACCACGACGCTTTCGCCCTCAATGACCGCGCGTCATCGCCTGATCGAGTTCGGCAATCTCACGCTCGCTCTGCAAAACAGCCTTGCGCTCGCCCTGCGCGTCGATCGAGCGGGCCAGCGCGAGATACACGAGCGCCGACACCGCAAGTCCCACCGCCCACGCCACATCCACGCCGCCGATGCGCGCCGCGAGCGGCCCCGTATAAATCCCCGGCAGCACGAAGAACGGCACCGTCGCGGCAAAGCCCACCGCGTAGGCGATCAGCCCGCGCGCGCCCCACGCGCCATACAGACCACGCGGCGTGAAGAGTTGCGTGATCGCGTAATGGCCGCGGCGCACGAAGAAGTAATCGACCAGATTCACCGCCGTCCAGGGCACGAGCAGATACAGCATGATCGTGAGCGCCGCGAACAGAATGTCGATGGCGTTACCCGACAGCGACAGCGAAATCACCACCCAGACAAGACCGAGCGCGAGCACCGTCACCACGCGCACGGTTTGCGTCGGCTTCACGGGCTTGAACGAATCGACCGCCGTGACCACCGTGAGCATCGCGCTATAGGCGTTCAGGCCCATCGTCGCGACCATCGCGCCCACCGACGCCAGCGAGATCAACACGCCGAAGCCGCGGAACATCGCGTTGCCCGCATCGTAGAGCGCGACGAGACCGTCCGAGGCGCCCAGACGCGTCGCGAGCCACGCACCCAGCGCGATCAGCCAGATCGCCGACGCCGACGCCCCGACGAACACCGCCGCGATAATCGCGCGCGGTTTCGTGTCGCGCGGCAGATAGCGCGAATAATCGGACACATACGGCGCGTACGTGATGTTGTAGCTCGCGCTGGCCGCAAACTGCGCGGCGAACGCGACGAGCGAGAAGCCGCCCGCATGCACGACGCCGGGCTTCACGCCGACCGCGCCGAACAGGATCCACAGCGTCAGCAGTACGTAGAGCGGCAGGCTCGCGACCAGCAGCCACTTGAAGACGCGATGCAGCCAGTCGTGACCGTAGATCGCCAGCGCCAGCGCGATCAGCGCCGTGACGATGGTGACGAGCGTCGGCGACCAGCCGAAGATGCCCTTCACGCCGCTCGCCATCAGCACGGTATCGACCACGTTGAAGCCGATGAACGTGAACAGCGTGGCGATCAGGATCAGCACCACGCCGCGATAGCCGAACTGCGCGCGCGACTGGATCATCTGCGGCAGGCCGAGATGCGCGCCCTGCGACGCGTGAAACGCCATGAACAGCGTGCCGAACAGAATGCCGAGCACGCCCGAGAGAATCGTGTAGCCGAGCGACAGTCCCATGCTCGGCCCCACGAAGCCGATGGCGATCGTGAAGAACTGGAAGTTGCCGAGAAACCAGAACGGCCCTTGTCCGGCCACGCTGCCGTGGCGTTCGTGCGCGGGCACGTAGTCGATCGAACGCACTTCGATCTTGCGCCATTTCGAGGGCGCGGCGGCGCCGGGCGCGTCCATGCTGCGTGGCGGTTCGGCCCCGTCGGCCGCCCAACCGTTGACGTTGTCAGTGTTCATCTGTCTCTTCCTGTGGGGTGCGCCTGCCCGCGCGCGCGACGCGCGCGAGCGATGGCGTTGACGGCGGGTTCGTTATTACGGTTGCAGCGACGGCGACGATGGCGACGCGCCGGCCGGACGCGCGCGGATCACATGCTTGATTTCCTGATAGGCGCGCACGCCCCAGGGTCCGAGTTCGCGGCCGATGCCGCTGAGCTTGCGCCCGCCCCAGCCGGTCTGCGGGAAGATCACTTGCGGCGCATTCACCCAGACGACGCCCGACTCGCAGGCGTCGGCGACACGCGCGGCGCGTTCGGCGTCCGCGGTCACGACCGTGGCGACGAGTCCGTAGTCGCTGTCGTTGGCGAGCGCGATCGCCTCGTATTCCGTATCGAACGCGCGCACCAGCGCGACCGGGCCAAAGATTTCCTCGCGCCAGAGCACGTTGTCGGGTGCGACGTTCGCGCAGACCGTCGGCGCGACGAAGAAGCCCGGACGCGCGAGCGCGCCGCCGCACAGCACGCGCGCGCCTTCGTCC
>NZ_JAAGPN010000177.1:0-17085 GCF_017104805.1 Paraburkholderia sp. Ac-20347
CGCGGCTCGCCCAAGGTGGCCGAAGACAGCGGCGGCGCGATCCAGGGCTTCGGCCCGGCCGCGCGCGCCTTGCCGTTCCGTCTGATGGACGCGCGCCGCGCGCTGCGCCGCGAAGTGCGCCGCGAACGCCCGGACGTGATCTCCTCGCACTTCGCGCTCTACACGTTCCCCGGCCTCGACGTCACGCGCGGCATTCCGCAGGTCTCGCATTTTCAGGGACCGTGGGCCGACGAGAGCTTCGTCGAAGGCGCGGCCTCGCTGAGTCAGCGCATCAAGCATTCGCTGGAGCAGTCGGTGTATGAGCGCTCGTCGCGTCTGATCGTGCTGTCGAAAGCATTCGGCGACATCCTCACGAAGCGTTACGCGATCTCGCCCGAACGCGTGCGCATCGTGCCGGGCTGCGTGGATACCGCGCATTTCGATCCGGCCTGCTCGCAAGGCGAAGCGCGTTTGCGCCTGCAACTGCCGCAGAATCGCCCGATCGTGCTGGCCGTGCGCCGCCTCGTGCGCCGCATGGGTCTCGAAGATCTGATCGACGCGATCAAACAGGTGAAGCAGCGTCATCCCGACGTGCTGTTGCTGATTGCCGGACGTGGCCGTCTGGAGTCGGAGTTGCAGCAGCGTATCGACGCAGCGGGTCTCACCGACAACGTGAAGCTGCTCGGTTTCGTGCCCGACGCGCATCTGCCGTCGCTGTATCGCGCCGCGACGCTGAGCGTGGTGCCGACGGTCGCGCTCGAAGGCTTCGGCCTGATCACGGTGGAGTCGCTGTCGGCGGGCACGCCCGTGCTGGTGACGCCGGTCGGCGGCCTGCCCGAAGCGGTGGCAGGACTGTCGCAGGATCTCGTGCTGCCTTCGACGGGCGCGGGCGCGATTGCCGAAGGTATCGACGGCGCGCTGTCCGGCCGCATCAAGATGCCCGACGAGCACGCATGCAAGGCCTACGCGCGCGAGCATTTCGACAATGCAGTGATCGCGAAGCGCGTGGCGGATGTCTACGCCGAAGCGATCGCGGCGGCGCATTGAGCGTCACGCGTAGCGAAGCCGGAAAATCAAAGCCGGAAAATGAAACTGCCGCTCGAAAGAGCGGCAGTTTTTTGAAGCGGAAGAAACAAGCGCAGCCTCATCGCGTATCGAGACACACCTGGCGCGCTTCTTCGTACATCCAGCGCAGCGTGTCTTCGAGCGGCTTGCGCGCGCTGTCGCCGACAATGCCGCGCAGCTTCGCATTCGAGCCGATCAACTGACGTACTTCGTTGGCGCGCACGAAACGCGGATCGACCTTGACTTCGATGCTGTAGCCCGCAATGCGCGAGAGCGCGTCGAGCAATGCGCCGAGCGTGTGGCCCGTGCCCGAGCACACATTGACGGTCGCGCCGCGCGGCGCCGCTTCGATCAGTTTCGCGTAGGCGTTCACCACGTCGCGCACATCGGAGAAGTCGCGCGCGACATGCAGATTGCCGAGCGAAATCGTCTTCTCGCCGCGTGCGTAGTGATCGACGATCTTCGGAATCAGGAAGTCCGCCGACTGACCCACGCCCGTGTAGTTGAACGGCCGCGCGACGACGATCGGCAACTGCGCGTCCCAGCGTTTCGCGACGTATTCCATCGCGAGCTTGCTCACGGCGTAGTCGTTCGCGGGCTGGGGCGCGACGGTTTCGTCGATCACGCCGTTGGTGGCGTTGCCGTAGATGTTCGCGCTGCTCGCGAGCAGCACCGCGCGCGGCACGTGGCGCTGATGCGCGAGCGCGTCGAGCAGGTTGCGCGTGCCGACCACGTTGACCACGTAAGTGCGCGCGACATCGCTGTCGGCCACGTGCGCCACGGCGGCGAGATGCACGACCACGTCCGGCTGCACCGTTTCGACCGCGTGCGCGAGCGCGCCGCGGTCGAGCAGATCGGCGGCGAGCGGCGTGACGATGTCGGCGATCTGCGTGTCGGCGAGCGTTTCGCCGGGACGCACCGTGCCCCAGACGCGATAGCCGCTCGACGCGAGCCGCGCCGCCATGTAGCGGCCGGTGAAGCCGCCCACGCCGGTGATCAGCGCGCGCGGGGCGCGCGTGTCGTCAGAACGTGTCATGTCGTTCGTTGCGGGTGAGGTCGGCCGTGACCATCATCTGGCAGAGCTGCTCCAGCGACGTCTGCGGCTCCCAGCCGAGCTTGGTGCGCGCCTTGTCCGAGCTGCCGATCAGCAGATCGACTTCGGCGGGGCGATAGAAACGCGGGCTCACGCGCACGAGCGTGCGGCCGTTCGAAATGTCGACACCGGTTTCGCGCTCGCCGCGGCCCGACCATTCGAGCTGATAACCGGCCGCCGCGAAAGCCATTGTCACGAAGTCGCGCACGGTTTCGGTGCGGCCCGTCGCGAGCACATAGGTGTCGGGTTCGTCGGCCTGCAGCATGCGCCACATGCCTTCGACGTATTCGGAGGCGTAGCCCCAGTCGCGCTTGGCGTCGAGATTGCCGAGTTCGAGCACGCTCTGCTTGCCGAGCTTGATCTTCGCGACGGCGTCCGTGATCTTGCGCGTCACGAATTCGCGGCCGCGCAGCGGCGATTCGTGATTGAAGAGAATGCCGCTGGTCGCGAAGATGTCATAGGACTCGCGGTAATTCACGGTCGACCAGTGCGCGAACAGCTTGGCGATGCCATACGGGCTGCGCGGATAGAAGGGCGTATCTTCGCGCTGCGGCACGGCCTGGACCTTGCCGAACATTTCGGACGTCGACGCCTGGTAGTAGCGCGTGCGCGGATTCACCACGCGAATCGCTTCGAGCAGATTGAGCGCGCCGATGCCGGTGACTTCGGCGGTCGTGACGGGCTGATCGAACGACACGCCCACGAAGCTCTGCGCCGCGAGGTTGTAGATCTCGCCCGCCTGCGAGCGTTCGAGCAGACGCATGGTCGAGCCCGCATCGGTGAGATCGTGCTCGACGAGTTCGAGCGAGGGATGATCGGTGACGCCGAGTTCGTTCATGCGCCAGAAATTGACCGAACTGGTGCGCCGGTAAGTGCCGACCACCTGATAGCCCTTGTCGAGCAGCAGTTTGGTCAGATACGCGCCGTCCTGGCCGGATACGCCGGTGATGATCGCTTTGCGTCGTTCGTTCATGTGTATACCTTTGAAGTAGCGAACGTGGAAACGGAAACTGCCTTTCAGGACTGCGAGCTGGACGCGCTCACGCCGCGCACCGTGGCGCTCGCGCCAACCGGCGTCGAGCGGCGCGACGGTCCGCGCGTGAGGCGTTTTTCGAACAGGAACCAGCTGGCGCTTGCGTAGGCGAGCGTGATGGCGAGCGCGATGGCCGCGCTCACCGGGCGGCTGTAGTGGTGCTCCCACACCGCATAGAGAATCGTGAGGTGAATCAGGTAGATCGTGTAGCTGATGGTGCCCACATAGACGAGCACCGGATTGCAGAGCAGACGCTTGACGATGCCCTTCGATTGCAGCGCGACCACGACCGCCGACGTGCAGAGCACGAGCGACACGCTATAGAGCAGCGCATTCGACAGCGGCGTGTTCATGCCGCGAAAACGCGGGTAATGCAGATGCAGCCACGCGAGCACCGCGAGCGCCGCGAAGAAGAAAATCGCCGCGGGCACCTTGAACGGCTCGAGCGCATTGCGGTCGCGGCGCACCATCACGGCGAGCAGCGAACCGGCGGCGAGCAGGTCCATGCGGAACGGCGTGAGGTAGTAGATCGGCCAGTAGCTGTCGAACCACGGCGTCGCGATGGCGCGCAGCACCGGCACGATCAGCACGAGTGCGACAGCCACCACGGCGAGCAGGCGGCGCGGCAGCAACAGCACCACGAAGGGCCAGAAGATGTAGAACTGCTCTTCGACGGCGAGCGACCAGAGAATGTTGAGACTGTCGTGGCCGCTCTGGCCGAGCGCATCGCCGATATTGGTCGCGAAGAACGCATACCACGGCCAGTAACGCGCCCAGCCGAGGCCGAACAGCAGCGACGACACGATCATCAGCAGGATGTACGGCGGCAGAATGCGGCGCACGCGTCGCGCGTAGAAATAGCTGAAGTACGACTGCCCGCGCGCCTTGCGTTCGAGCAGGATGCCCGTGATCAGAAAGCCGCTCAGCACGAAGAACAGATCCACGCCCATCCATAGCGGCGCCTTGAGCGCGTGCTGTGCGAAAACGGCGAGCACGGCGATGGCGCGCAGGCCGTCGAGCTGGACGATGCGGTGGGCGTGTTGCGGTGGGCTGGCGAGGCTGTTAACGGTCATCGGTTATCCGGTGGGTTCATACGTGCACAGTCCGGATCATTCTAGAAAGAATTAAATGGTCAAAAAGCCGAAATATATCGATGGGCCGATTTTTAAAATGAAAGCCGATTTAGATCGGTAAATATGAATCGGCGCACGCGGAAGTGGTGATTGCGAAATCGGGAAAATCTTGCTGATCGCCCATGCGGCATGGCTTTGCGCGCGGCGCGAGTATTTATTTCGCAAACGCCGGACAGGTGCGGGTTTCGATTGAATTTTTTTGAATTATTTTCGCTTTTTGTGGGGTGATTTTTCACCGTGAATGTACGGCATGATCCAGCGGAATCGCCGTATTCTGACCGGAGGAATTGCCTTGCCGTTTCCGATTCCCGACCGCCGCATGCGCAGGGCGCTGGCGCTGGCCGCATTGAGCGCGTTCGTCTGTACCTCGTCGGTGCAGACGCTTGCCGCGCCGACACTGAACGTCACGACGTCGTGGATCGGCAATACCTTTGGTTATGGCCAGGGGACGTGGACGCAGATCAATATCACCGCGATCGCGGTCACGCCTGAAGGCAAGGTCTTCACGAACGCGCCGTGGGATGAAAGCGGCGGTGAGATCAGCGCCTACCAGGACGGCAAATCGCTCGGCTTCGCGGGCGGCACGCATGGTTGGGGCGGGCAGGGCGGCAACGCCGTGGCGCTCAATCACCGCTATCTGTATGCGGCCGTGGGCGTGAGCAACGAGAAGGGCCATCTGGTGGGCGGCGGCGTGTGGCCCGACAAGGGGCGCCAGTGGTTCGGCATCACACGTCGTCCGCTCGACGAGCCCAAACGCGCAGCCGCGTTCCAGGCCTCGCCGCAGCCGCTCAATCCGCATGCGCAGCTCGCCAGCGCCTTCCTGAAGATCGCCGATGTGCCCACAGGTCAGCACGCCGATGTGGGCGGACTCGCGGCCACCGACACGCTGCTCTACGTGAGCAACACGTCGATGAATCGCATCGAGGTCTACGACGCGAACTCGATGCAGCGTAAGTCGCAATTCGACGTGCACGAGCCGGGCCGCATTGCGCTGGCCGCCGATGGTTCGCTGTGGGTGCTGACCGGCACCGTGAACGACCGCGCGCCGCGCGTCGCGCATTATTCGCCGGACGGCAAGCCGCTCGGCGATACGCTCGAACTGCCCGCCGATACCCAGGCCGTCGATCTCGCGGTGGATCCCTCGCAACGCATTCTGGTCGCCGACAACGGCCCGCGCCAGCAGATCCTGATCTACGCGCGCAACGGCAAGAACTACGCCGCGAGCGGCACGCTCGGCGAGCGCGGCGGCATTTTCTCGGGCGTCGCCGGACGTCCCGGCCCGGGCCGCTTCAACGGCCTCACGGGCGTGGGCACGGATGCGAAGGGCAACATCTACGTCTCGACCAACGGCATCGGCCCGAAACACGACACGATCGGCGCGGGCCTGGGCGCGACGCTCGAAAGCTACGCGCCCGACGGCAAGCGCCAGTGGATCGTGGAAGGGCTGCTGTTCGTCGACGGCGCGTGGATGGATCCGGCGCGGCCCAACAGCGTCTATACCGGCAACAAGCGTTTCGAACTCGATCTGTCGAAGCCGCCGGGGCAGGACTCGAAATACGTAGGGTTCCTGTCTAATCGATTCAAATATCCCGACGACCCGGTGTTTCACACGGATCAGTGGCCCGGACTGCCGACGGCGCGCCAGCTCAACGGTCACACGTTCCTGTATCTCACCGACATGTACGCGGATCACCTGAAGATCTATCGCTTCGATGCGCAACACGACGGCGAGACTGCGATTCCTTCGGGCTTTATCGCGGGCCGCGAGCGTCCCGTGCTGCACGTGCCGAACGCGCCGCCGGGCGGCGACTGGATCTGGCGCGACGTCAACGGCAACGGCGCGTTCGATACCGACGAATACACGCGCAATCCGGGCCGCGAAAAGCTCGGCGGCGGCTGGGGCTGGTGGATCGACACGCGCGGCGACATCTGGCGCGCGCGCGACGAGAAAGGCATCTGGCGCTTCCGTTTCGGCGGCCTCGATTCGAAGGGCAATCCGATCTACTCGTACGACAAGCTCGACAAGTACGAGATTCCGGCGCCGTTCACCGAAGTGCATCGCGCGATCTACGAACCGGAAACAGACACGCTCTACGTGACCGGCTATACCGCCGACGCGCCGCACGATCCGGGCTTCTGGAAGGAAGCGGGCCGCGTGTTGGTGCGCTACGACAAATGGTCGAGCGGTCATCCCGAACAGCGCTACGTGTTGCGCCTGCCGTGGGACCCGAAGGCGAAGCCGCCGGTCACGCCCGCGGGCCTCACTGTGGAAGGGCAATACATCTTCGTGGTGGAGCCTGCGGGCAACGTCCACGTGTTCGACAAGACGAGTGCGAAGGAGATCGGCACCTTCGGCCCCGGCGCGGAAGTGGGCAATGCGTCGGGCTGGGTCGACGTGCCCTTCGGCATCACGGCGCATCGCCAGCCCAATGGCGAATACCTGATCTTCGTGGAAGAGGATGCACGCGGCAAGGTGCTCATGTACCGCTGGAAACCGGCTTGATGCGCGCGTCCGCCGCCTCGCCACGCTACTGGACAATCTATGGATAAAGGCATTCTGCGCAACGTTGCGATCAACCTGTTCGGGCTCATACTGCCGACCTTCGTGTCGCTCGTCACGGTGCCCTCGTACATCAAGATGCTGGGCGTCGAACGCTACGGCGTGATCGCGCTCGTGTGGACGCTGATCGGCTATTTCAGCGTGCTCGATCTCGGCATGAGCATGGCCGCGCAGAACCAGATCTCGAAGGCCTATGCGTCGAAAGACGCCGACGCCTGCGAGCGCGTGTTCTGGAGCGCCTTCTGGCTCAACTTCATTACCGGCGCGATTGGCGGCCTGCTGATCTACTCGGGCGGCGCGTTCTACACCGCGTACTTCACGCACGTCACGCCCGAACTGCGCCACGAGGTCTATCTCGCGCTGCCGTGGCTCGCGGTGGCGATTCCGATCGCGAACGTTTCGTGGGTGTTCGCGGGCGCGATCAACGGCGCGGAACGCTTCGGCATCTACAACACGAACCAGACGCTCGGGACCTTTCTGTTCCAGCTTCTGCCGCTCGGCGCGGCTTGGGTCATCGCACCGAATCTGCAGACCGTGCTCGCCGCCGCCGTGATGGCGCGTCTCTTTGCGGGCCTGCTGCTCGGCCGCTCCGCATTGCGCGTGCTCGGCATTCGCCGCGTGCTCGGTCCGCGTCTGGACACCTCGAAGGCGCTGTTCAATTTCGGCGGCTGGATGCTGGTCGCGAGCATTACGACGATGGTCGCCGACTCGCTCGACCGCATGATGCTCGGCGCGGGCCTCGGCGCGCGTTTCGTCACGTATTACACGGTGCCGCAGAACCTCGTCACGCGTTTGAACATGGTGCCGAACGCGCTCGTTCGCACGTTGTTTCCGCGTCTTTCCGCGCTGCGCCGCGAGCACGCCGACGAGATCGCCGCGCAGTCGCTGCAATTTCTCAACGCGATTTTCACGCCCGTGGCGATCGGCGCGATCGTCGTGCTCGAACCCTTCCTGCGCGTGTGGGTCGGTCCGGTTATCGCCGAACATGGCGCGCCGGTGGGCCGTTTCCTGATCGTCGCCGTGTGGCTGATCGGGCAGGCGGGCGTCACGCGCATCCTGATCCAGTCGCAGAACAACCCGGCCGTGGCCGCGCGCGTCGGCCTGATCGAATTGCCGCTGTTTGCGGGGCTGCTGTGGCTCGGCATCGACCGTTTCGGTCTGCCCGGCGCGGCGGCGGCCGTGCTGTTCCGCTCGCTGTTCGATTACGTCGTGCTGCTGTGGCTGTCACGCATTCATAGTCGCGCGATCGTCGTCGATATGTGTGCACACCTGAGTTTTCTCGCCGCCGCGCTCGGAATCGCGTGGTGGGTGCCGGACGCGCTCGTCGCGATCGGCGCGGGCGTGGTGCTGGCGCTCGCCAACTGCGCGTGGTCGGTGATCACGACGCCGTTGCTGCGCGGCTACGTCCGTTCCCTTTTGTTTCGTCTCAACTCCCGGAAAAGCGCATGAGTCATGAACTGATCGACGAAGCGGCGTCGTCCGAACGCGCCGCCGCGCCTGTCCAACGGCGCGACGCTTCTTCTCCCTCGCGCGGCGAATCGCGCACGGTCACCGAGTTGCGGCCCGCGCACGAAGGACGCGCCGCGCGGCGTCGTCCGCGCGTGGCCATCGTGCACGACTGGCTCGTCACCTACGCGGGCGCCGAGCGCGTGCTCGAACAGATCATCGACTGTTTCCCCGACGCGGATCTGTTTTCCGTGGTCGATTTCGTCGACGACAAGGATCGCGGCTTCCTGCGCGGCAAGCGCGCGACGACGTCGTTCGTGCAGCGTCTGCCGAAAGCGCGCACGAAGTATCGCGCCTACCTGCCCTTCATGCCGCTCGCGATCGAGCAGCTCGACGTCTCCGATTACGACGTGGTGATTTCGAGTTCGCACGCGGTCGCCAAGGGCGTGCTGACCGGGCCGGACCAGTTTCATATCAGCTACGTGCATTCGCCGATTCGTTATGCGTGGGATCTGCAGCATCAATATCTGCAGGAGTCGAAGCTCACGCGCGGACCGAAGTCGATGCTCGCGCGGCTGATTCTTCACTACATCCGCAATTGGGATGTGCGCACGGCGAATTCCGTCGACCAGTTCGTGGCCAATTCGGAATTCATCGCGCGGCGCATTCACAAGGTGTATCAGCGGGAAGCGGAGGTGGTGTATCCGCCCGTCGATGTCGATGCGTTCGAGCTGGAAACGAAGAAGGAAGATTTTTATCTGACCGCTTCGCGACTCGTGCCGTACAAGAAGATCGATCTGATCGTCGAGGCGTTTGCGCGGATGCCGGACAAGAAACTCGTCGTGATCGGCGATGGTCCCGACATGCAGAAGGTCCGCGCGAAAGCGGGTCCGAATGTGGAAGTGATGGGGTATCAGCCGTTCGCGGTGCTGCACGATCGCATGCGCCGCGCGAAGGCGTTCGTGTTCGCGGCGGAAGAAGACTTCGGCATTTCGGTGGTGGAAGCGCAGGCGTGCGGCACGCCGGTGATTGCGTATGGCAAGGGCGGTGCGCTCGAAACCGTGCGCGATACCGGTTCGCATCCGACCGGTCTGTTCTTCGACGAGCAGCGTGCGGAAGCGATCATCGCGGCGGTGGCGTCGTTCGAGCGCGACCCCGGACGATTCCGCGCCGAGGCGTGCCGCGCGAACGCGGAGCAGTTTTCGGCGCAGCATTTCCGCGAGCAGTTTTTCGCGCGCGTGGCGCAGGCCGTGCCCGCCATCGCCGAAGCGGGCATGGCGCGCGCGCCCGTTGCACCGCCGCCCGATACGCGTGGCGATGCAGCCGCAAGCAACGCGCCGCGCGTGTTGGCGATCGATCAGAGCGGCGTGCTGGGCGGCGCCGAGTTGTCCTTGCTCGAAGTGGTGAAGGGCCTGCGTTCGCGCATCGAAGTGCTGCTGTTCAACGACGGGCCGTTCCGAGAAGCGCTCGACGCCGCGGGCGCGCGCGTCGATGTGCTCGATTCGGGCGCGCTGCAAAACGTGCGGCGTGACGGCGGCGCTGCGCCGAAGCTGGGCGTGCTCGCCGGCATCGCTTCGCTGGTGCGCGAAACGCGCCGCCGCGCGCGCGAAGCCGACGTGCTCTATGCGAACACGCAGCGCGCAATGGTGATCGGCGTGCTGGCGGGCAAGCTCGCGCGCAAGCCGGTCGTCTGGCATCTGCGCGATATCGTCAGCGACGAGCATTTCGGGCGCGTGCAGCGCGCCGTCATCAAAGGCTGCGCGAAGCTCGGCCTCGCGCACGTGATTGCGAATTCGCATGCGTCGGCGCAGGTGTTCACCGATCTCACGCGCTTCGACGCGCGTCGTATCGACGTCGTGCATAACGGTGTCGACGAATCGCCGTTCCGCGCGCTCGCACGAGTACCGCAGGCGCAGTTGCGCGCGCAGATCGGCTTGCCGCAGGACGCGTTTCTGGTCGGTGCATTCAGCCGTCTCGCGCGCTGGAAAGGCCAGCATGTGCTGCTCGAAGCGTTGTTGCTCGAACCGCGCGCGCACGCCGTGTTCGTCGGCGCGCCGCTGTTTGGCGAAGATGCTTACGCGCAGGAACTGCATGACTTCGTGAAGGCGAACGGTCTGGAATCGCGCGTGCATTTCCTCGGTTTCCGTCACGATATCGCGGCCTGCATGCGCGCGATGGATGTGATCGCGCATACGTCGATCACGGCCGAGCCGTTCGGCCGCGTGGTAGTCGAAGGCATGTTCGCGCAGCGGCCCGTGGTGGCGTCGCGCGACGGCGGCGTGACCGAGATCGTCACGCACGGCAAGAGCGGTTTGCTCTGCACGCCGGGTGACGCGCGCGAACTCGCAACGACGCTGGGCGCACTCTACGACGACGCGACGCTGCGCGAGCGGCTCGCGCAGGACGGCCTGGCAGTGGCTCGTGAGCGCTTCGGCAAGGAACAGTATGTGGAGGCCGTCGAGCGCGTGCTGGACGGCGTGGCGGCCCGCGCGCGTTAAGTCGTATCGCGACCGGACAGCGACCGAAAGACGGCACGCGGATTCAGGGAGGAAGCGTCTGCCCACGCAGGCCGGCGCAGCAAAAGAAAGGGGCCGCATATGCGGCCCCTTTCTTCATGGCGAGATGTGAATCGCGTGGAATCACACCGTGCGCTTGCGTAGACGCGCCGCCACATTGAGCGCGGGGCGTTCGAAGAGTCGATAAAACACCCACGCGACCGGCAGCACCGCGAGCGTGAAGCCAAATGACGGCCAGATCGACGTTTGCAGTTCCGAGCGGAACAGCAGCGAGCCGAGCAGCACGAACAGCGGCAGGTGTATCAGATACAGCGAGTAGCTGAAGTCGCCGAGCTTCGAGAACAGCGGCAGCAGCACGCCGCCGCTCGCCAGCGGGCGCGCGAGCGCCTTGACGAGATAGCAGGCGAACGCGCAGGCCCAGAGCTGGAACGCGCCGTACTGGCCGAAGTGGAACGCGGCGCAGCCCGCGACCGCGAACACGGCGGCGGCGGGCCAGGCGAAGCGAAAGCCCTCGGAGCCGCGCAAACGCGCTTCGGCAATCCACGCGCCGAGCATCCACGAGAACCAGTAGGACGTGAAGAACACGATGTCGTGCGGCGCGAGCGTGAGCGCCGAAATCACGTTGATGGCGGCGACCGCGGCGAGCACCGCGTTGAAGCCGAAGCGGCGGCGCGCAGCGAACAATAGCGGGTAGAGCAGGTAGAACTGCACTTCGAGCGAGAGCGTCCAGAGCGCGCCGTTCGAGCCGTAGGTCTTGCCCGCCACGCCTTGCAGCGAGAGCAGATTGACGAGAAAGGCCTGCGGGCCGATGTCGAGAATCTTGTGGCTCACGGGCGTCATCGTCAGGCTGATCGAATCGGCGACGAAGGTAAGTGCGAGCGCCGCGAGCAGCACCGGATAGATCCGCACGAAACGGCGCAGCCAGAATTGCTTCGCATCGAGCTGGAAGCCGGGATTCGCGAGCAGGCGCGCGGCGCCGCTGCGGTGAATGCAATAGCCGCTGATGACGAAGAAGATCGGCACGCCCGCCGATCCCCACGCCACCGGCAGCGTGAGCCACGCGGCGATCGTGCCGGGGCTCGCGAGGCTCGCGTGGGTCTGGTGGAAGGCGCCCATGCCGATCCAGGTGACCTGGCGGCAATGGAAATAGGCCACGAGCAGGGCGGCGAAGCCGCGCAGTGCGTCGATCAAATGATCGCCGGCGACGACGGCGGCTGCGGGCCGCGTGGCGGCGGGCATGGCGGATGCTGGCGGCAGAACGGTTTCGAGTGCGGGATCGCTCATCGTATGCACAGGGAGTCCAGGGTACTTCGCGATCTTAGGCGGCCCGCGCGACGAAATTATGCAAAAGTTTTTCGAAAAGTATTCCTGGCGTATTCCTGGAAATTGGGAAAAATGAGGGATAGCGGACGGTGAATTAATGCCGGTTGCGTCGAAATCGGGAAATAAAACCTTGTAACCTTAAAGCGATTTATTTGCGCAATTTGAGGTGCTAGCGTGAAGGGGATCGCCTATGGTCGCTGGAGATTTCGATGAACCTGCATTTGCTGGCCGGCATTGCCGTGCTGTTGATACTCGTCGCGGTGTCGGCGTATCGGGAGGCGCTGCGAAATGAGCCTATCCGGCGCTCTCGCACGCAATCGGCCCGATTGCCGCCCGCCGACGAAGCGGAGTAAACTGCGCGGGCATCGTTGTGCCATTCGTGCAATTTCGTGTCATTGCGCCGCGCTTCGCGCACTCGCGCTGACACAGCGCCACTTGCCGATAAGCTGATCCGGAAATTCATGCCGGTTATTCGAATCGCATGGTAATAATTTCCGTGAAGCCGCAGTAAATCGGCGTTAAGTCGGCGGCATTGAGTCCGCGTCGGATTTAATTCGGATTTTTGTCTTTTTATTTTTCCGCCAAAAGACTCGGTCGATGCCTTTCAATATAAAAAAGTTGCTGTAACAGAACATTCGGGGATGCCGGCTTGCCTTGCTGCGAGACCGTTACTCAAACGATCGAACTGGGAATGGACATCATGCTGAAAGTTACCAAAGCGGTATTTCCTGTTGCGGGCCTCGGTACGCGCTTCTTGCCTGCCACCAAGGCCAGCCCGAAGGAAATGCTGCCGATCGTCGACAAGCCGCTCATTCAATATGCGGTGGAAGAGGCGATCGCTGCGGGAATCACCGAGATGATTTTCGTGACCGGGCGCAGCAAGCGCGCAATCGAAGATCATTTCGACAAATCGTACGAGATCGAGGCTGAACTCGAAGCCCGCAACAAACAAAAGCTGCTCGACCTCGTTCGCAGCATCAAACCCCGTAACGTGGACTGCTTTTATGTGCGTCAGGCCGAAGCGCTCGGTCTGGGTCACGCGGTGCTGTGCGCCGAAAAGCTTGTGGGCGGCAGCCCGTTCGCGGTGATTCTCGCCGACGACCTGCTGTATAGCCCCACGCCGGTGATGAAGCAGCTCGTCAACACCTTCAACCACTATCACAGCTCGGTGGTCGGCGTGGAAGCCATTCCGCGTGAGCACACCGCGCAATATGGCGTGGTCGATGGCCGCGAGTGGGAAGAGGACGTGTTCAAGCTCTCGGGCATCGTCGAAAAGCCGGCGCCGGAAGTCGCGCCGTCGAATCTCGGCGTGGTGGGCCGCTATGTGCTGATGCCGACGATCTTCGATCACCTGCGCGCGCTCAAGCCGGGCGCGGGCGGCGAACTGCAGCTCACCGACGGTCTGCAATCGCTGCTGACTGAAGAGCAGGTGCTCGCGTACCGCTACATGGGCACGCGTTTCGATTGCGGCAGCAAGCTCGGTTATCTGAAGGCCACGGTGGAATTCGCGCTGCGTCACCCGGAGGTGAAGGACGAATTCGAGGCCTATTTGCAGAACCATCTGCCGCAAGCGCTGGCTGCGGCCGCGTAATCCGGCAATCGGTTCAGGAAACGCATGGCGCGTGAGGCGCGCCATGCGTTTTCACGCTGGACTCGCTCTTTCAGGCTTTCAGGCGCGCGCTTGCCAGAACGCGCGCTGCACACGCATCACGTCGTCCTCCACATCGGCTACGGGGCCGATCAGTTCGACGGGCTTCTGGCAGTGATCGAACACATAGCGCGACGCGACGCTCATCGTCGGGTTCTCGGCGTGATTGCCGGTGGCCTCCAGCAAACGCGCTTCGGTCATGCCGAACACCACGCGGCCGATATTGGCCCAGTAGGCCGTGCCCGCGCACATGCAGCACGGTTCGACCGACGTGTAGAGCGTGCACGCCCATAAATAATCGGCGCTGAAATTCATCGCGGCAATGCGCGCGAGCACGGATTCCGCGTGATTCACGGTGTCGACGTTGCCTTGCTCGATCAGCACGGTTTCGTGATCGGGGCCGACGAGGATCGCGCCGAACGGATGGTGTCCGAACGACGCGGCCCGTTCGCCCACGGCCGCCGAACGCCGCAGATGACGCACGATCTGTTCGTGCGTCGGCGCGGTGCGTGGCGGCGCAGTGGACGATTGATGGGTCGGGTTCATCGCTGGGTGTCTCCGTCTTGATTGCAGAAAAGGCCTGATTTTCAGGCCTTTTCTGCATTTTATAAATCGCTAGCTTACTTCGGCACCGTGCCGTCCACGCCTTCGACGAACCAGTTCAGGCGCAGCAGATCGGTATCCGACAGCGCCTTGCCCGCGGCCACGCGAATCGCGCCCGATTGATCTTTGATCGGACCGGCGAACGGATCGAATTTACCGGCGACGATCGCCTCGCGCTTCTCGGCCAGCGCCTTTTGCGCGGTCGGCGAAACGGCCTGCGTGTTGATATCGGCGAGATCGATGGCCTTTTCCTTGAGGCCCCACCAGACCGGCGCGTTGGTCCACGTACCCGACATCACCTGCTGGATCAGATGCGAGTAATAGACTCCCCAGTAGCTCACGCACGCGCCGAGCTGGGCGTTCGGACCGAACTTCTTCATGTCCGAATCCCAGCCGAATGCGTGCACTTTCTTCTGCTCGGCGGTTTGCATCGTCGCCGTGGAGTCGGTGTTCTGGATCAGCACGTCGGCGCCCTGGCCGATCAGCGTTTCGGCGGCCTGCTTTTCCTTGCCAGGATCGAACCAGCTATTGATCCAGATAACCTTGGTGCGGACCTTCGGGTTCACCGAACGCGCGCCCATCGTGAAGGCGTCGATATTGCGCACGACTTCGGGCACCGGCACCGAGCCGACGAAACCGAGCGTGTTGGACTTCGTCGTGTAGCCCGCGACCACGCCCGCGAGATACGCGCTCTGATACGTGCGCACGTCGTAGGTCGCGAAGTTCGGTGCTTTCTTGTAGCCCGTCGCGTGCATGAAGACCGTGTCGGGATAGTCCTTCGCCACTTTTAGTTCGAAGTCCTGAAAACCGAAACTCGAGCCGACGATGATCTTGTTGCCTTTCGCGGCGAGGTCGCGGAACACGCGTTCGGAGTCGGCCGATTCGGGCACGTCCTCGACGCGCGTCACCTTGATCTTGTCGCCGTATTGCGCTTCGACGGCTTTCACGCCTTGTTCGTGCGCGTAGGTCCAGCCTGCATCGCCGGGATTGCCGAGGTAGACGAAGGCCACGCCCATCGGCGCGGTGGCGGCGTGTCCGATGCCGCTCGTGAGGGCGGCGAACAGAGCGGCAAGGAGCGGTGCGCAAACGCGGCGCGCGCGGGACAGGCGGTCTTTCATGAATTCTCCGGTGAAGGGCAAGTCGTGTTTGCACCATGTTCCCGAGCCAAATATAAGGGAAATATTTGTGTCCCTTATTGCGGGTATAACGGAATCAATATGAAAGGCCGCTGCGGCAAAGTGGAGAGCGGGCGCCTGGGCATGCCGAATGCGCTCCCCGACCGGTTTTGCCCAATGTGGCTGCGTATGGGCGATTTGCATGGATTCTCACGCGCGTCGACCACGCGCGGACTCATGCGCGATGAATGAACACGCGTGGCGCGCCGCCGCCGCGCGGAACCCGATCACCCGACCGTGGGTCTTTCATAGCGTGGAGAGACGCACGACCGAGATTCACGACGAAAACAGGAGAGCCGTTCATGACCCGTCATCCCGTGGCAGGCAGCGATCATCCGGCGCCGACCGGCGCGCAATGCGTCGGCGCTTGCGATCCCGCGGAGCATTTCGAGATCGTCCTCATCTTGCGGCGTCAGGCGCAGGCCGCATTCACCGAACTGGTCGACAAGATCGCCTCGGGCGCGGCGGGCGCGCAGCCCGTTTCGCGCGCGGACTACGAGAAGCGCTTCGGCGCGTCGCAGGCCGATATCCAAAGCGTCGAGACCTTTGCGAAGGCGCACGGCCTGAGCGTCGTGAGCGCCGATGCGGGCGCGCGGCGCGTGGTGCTTTCGGGTACCGTGCAGCAATACAACGCGGCATTCGGCGTCGATTTGCAGCGCTTCGAGCATCAAGTCGGCACGCTCAAGCAGCACTATCGCCAGCCGAACGGCCCGGTGCATCTGCCCGACGACATGCACGAGATCGTCACCGCCGTGGTCGGGCTCGACAACCGCGCGAAGGTGCGGCCGCACTTTCGCATCGAATCGACGCAGGGCGCGCAGAACGATAACCCGATCCACGCGCCCATCCGCGCCGCGCGCGCCGTGAATCGCTCGTTCACGCCGCTCGAACTCGCGAGCCTCTACGATTTCCCCGCCGGCGACGGCAAGGGCCAGTGCATCGCGCTGATCGAAATGGGCGGCGGCTACGCGGAATCGGACCTCACGGCCTATTTCAGCGCGCTCGGCGTGGCGATGCCGAAGGTGGAAGCGGTGTCCGTCGATCAGGCGAAGAACGCGCCGACCGGCGACGCGAACGGCCCCGACGGCGAAGTGACGCTCGACGTCGAAATCGCGGGCGCGCTCGCGCCGGCGGCGCTGATCGCGGTATACTTCGCGCCCAACAGCGAAGCCGGTTTCGTCGATGCGGTGAGCGCGGCGCTGCACGACAGCCAGCGCAAGCCCTCGGTCATTTCGATCAGCTGGGGCGCGCCCGAATCGGCGTGGTCGCAGCAGACGCTCGGCGCGCTCAACGACGCGCTGCAAACCGCCGTCGCGCTGGGCGTGACGGTGTGCGCGGCATCGGGCGACAGCGGCTCGTCCGATGGCCTGACCGACGGCGCCGATCACGTCGATTTCCCGGCGTCGAGCCCGTACGCGCTCGGCTGCGGCGGCACGCACGTCACGGCCGCGAACGGCCAGATCACGCGCGAGACCGTCTGGGGCAGCGCCGCCGCGCAGGGCGACGGCGCG
>NZ_JAAGPN010000017.1:0-64867 GCF_017104805.1 Paraburkholderia sp. Ac-20347
GCGCGTGCGTCCTCGATCAGCTCGGCGGCCACGATGGCGCTGCGCAGGCGTATGTGCAGTGTCTCCAGATCAACCCTTCGCATGGCGAGGCGTTACGGCAGCTGAACATGTTGATGGACAAGCTCCGCGGTGATTCACGGGCGCTCATCCGACACATGAGCGCGTGGCGTCGCTCTACGGTGTGACTGTCGCTGATACGGCAAGACTCGCCGCGCATTCGCCCATGCTGCGGGTCCTAGCCTGAGACGCGGCCATGGCAAGCGTATCGCCGCTGCCTGCAAACTTCCGGTATCGACCCACTCCGGACTTTGGACGTTCTACAAAGCGGACGTTCGATCTCCAGATCTTCGTCCCGTCGGACCGGCTACGGAGCGGCCAAGATTGCGCGTTCCACGTTGGGATCGAAGTGGTTCCGATACCAATCAATCATTTCCCGCATATGTGGCTCGGCCGGTGGCGTCCCCCCCGCGCCTATAAGTTCTGCACATGCGGCGGCTACTGCGGTGAGAATCCGCGCCGTTTCCGGGACATAAGGCAGATCGAGATTCTCGTCGTGACGCGCCCGGATTATTTCGTAGCGAACGTTCTCGGGCAGCGTCCAAGCGCTGATCAAGAACTCCAGCACGTTGACTTGTCGCCCGCCTACCTGGACGGAACGGCTGCGATGCTCTTCAGCATACCCGGCCTGTTCCAGCCGCTCACAACTGTCGATCGCCGCATTTAGAACGTCACGAATCAAATTCCAGTCTGTTTTCATTTCACTCCTTTTCAGTCGCTTCAATGAATGCTCAAGACGTCCTGTCGCAAGAATCGACGCGCAACAATCGTCTGCGATTGGAATCGACGCCCGTGTTTCCGGATAGCTCCATCGCGGCGCGTAAGCGGTCCCTCGTCTCCGTTCAATGCGGCCATTCACCTCATTCGAAGGCACGCTGTATCCGATTGATGAGGACTGCAAGCTCCGGCATATCGCCCCACATGTCAAACTCCCGAGTCGCAATCAGCCCCATCGTAAGTGGCCCCTGTCTAGGCTCCGACGGCTCGCCGGAAATTTGAGCGCGGCACCACATCAGTTGACGGTGAATGCTCTGCAAGTTTGGCCACGTTGCTGTCAGCATGGGCCCTATGGCCGACAATGCTTCGTCGACCTTGAGTAGCAGTTCGGTGTCTCGTAGTTGCATGGGGCGGTCGTCTATCTCATTCTTCGTCAGGTGACGAGTGCCTCCGAGCAATCGTCCATTGATACCGCTCGACCAGCTTTTCGGCAGCAGAGAGCGCCTGTTCACGCCATAATTTTTCGGCAGCCTCAATGCGAACGTCCTCGCGTTCTAGCGCATCCGCCGCCCAGTGCGCCCGAACGTCGCCAACTGGAAGATCGTCGGTTTCCGACGCAATCGCACGAAACAATAGAAACTCCGGCTCGTTTTGAACCTTGGTCCAATATGCCAATGGAAGCATCAACCGAGCTGTTTCGATGACGCCAAGACGACCTTCAAGCAAGTCCAGCGCTCTGGCGCGAATCCTTCGACAGTGTTTGCGCCAGAGGTCTGCGTTCCTGACTCCAGGAGGAATCTTCATCTTTTAACGGATCACGTTTGTTGACGCCAAATCTCGGTTTTCCAGTCGAGCAGCAATTCGCCGACGCGCCAGGAATGCGCGTGGCCGTCGACAGACCAGTACGGCAATTGTCCACGATCTAGGCAATGTGGTCGACCGGCCGTTCTTGGCCGGCCTGCGCCCCACGACCGAGCGTGACGATTACCTCGGGCGCAGCCCTTCATGCATATGGCATGAATCCGCCACCCAAACCAGCCATCCGCGAACTCCCTGAGCAGCCGTTCACGACCGTGGAGAATTGCAGCTGTCTGAGAATCTGGGTAAGCTTGCAGCGCCGCACAACGAAAATATTTCGGAGGTTCGTGTATGAAAGCTCTTTGTGAATCGATGTTGAAAAAATCCATCAATACCGTTTCGCAAGATAACCATGACCAACACGAACTACGACCCGCTCCGTTTTTCCACGATCGCACATAGCAACCACCGTTACCTGAGCCCGCTGTCGCAGAAGAAAGCTCATGAACTACTTCGCAGCTTCGTCGCGAATTTCTCGGCAGACGACATCGTGCTCGATGCTGGCTGTGGCAAGGCGGCGCTATTGCGAGATGTGCTTCACTTGTCACCGGCACGTGGTGTCGGCGTCGACATCAATCAAAGCTTCTTAGACGAGGCCCGAGCTGCGTTTCAGCAGGAATTTCCGAACGACTCACGGCTGAGTCTGATCAACGCTCCTCTGCTAGAGCACACTCGGCCCGAAGACGGATACGCTGCAATCCTCTGCGTTGGATCTACGCATGCATTCGGTTCGTTCGAAGAATGCCTGCGTGTCGCCTTCGACTGGTTGAAGCCCAATGGCCGTTTGCTCGTCGCCGAGGGATATTGGAGGCAGCCACCCGCGCAAGGCTATCTGGATGCAATTAACGGAACAGCCGACGAATTCGTTTCTCACGCAGAAAACGCCCAGCGCGCCCGTGCGTTGGGCTATAACCTGCTGCGGACCGCAACCAGCAGCGAAGATGAGTGGGATGAATACGAAGGCAGGTACTGCGACGCGATGATGCAATACTTGGCGACGAATCCTGATGACCCCGACTCGGCGACGTTCTTAAAGCGGATGCAAGATTGGCATAGCTCATACCTGCATTGGGGGCGCGCGACGCTCGGCTTTGGCTACTACCTGCTTTCACGCACCTGAAAGTAGCGAGTCAACGCTCCTCGGCCGCGATCCTTTCGCGGCCGATCTAAGCGACGGACCGTTGTCTGCGCGCCATTCAGTTCAGCGACGCGCATCGCGGCAGGTTTGTTTTGCAGATCAGTTTCCGATTGTCGCCAATCCACGTCCCGTGGTCGAACGTCGTTTCCTGGCCGGCTAGCGCCTGAAGTAGCGTCCGTGCACGTCTTGCGGCATTGCTACCTAACGCGAGGGCATCCTCGTCAAACGCGAACGAGACTTTGAATTGGTGACCATGTTGAGGACCTTGCAGTCCGGACACCAGCGCCCCTTATTCCGCACATTGTCAAAATTGGCCGCCCACACGTGACCTCGGTGACACTGCCAGGTGAGGTGGGTCCGAGCGTTCACGTATGTATGCGACAGACACTCCCCTCCGCGCTCGCGCGCTACCGCCCGCGCCTCGTCGATAGAACAGCGCTGGCTGTCCACCGCGCATCGCTTACACCATCTGCCAGCCAAAACTGCACTTCCCTTGGCGGACCACTCGTGGCCCTTTGCACACCGAAACCGGTACGATCGCGCGGTCCCGGCGAATGTTTCGTCCAGGCACTCCCCCCCGAGCTCCGCCGCACGTGACTTGAGCCGTGCGAGCCCGTCGCTTAGAAGGAGGGACTTGCCCGCCAGGGCTTCCGCGCAAGTGGGGCACCAGGCGCCCCTCAGTACCGACTGGGCCGAGGTTACCCAGCGATGCCCCTGTGCGCACATAAAACGGTGTCTACTGTGATAGCCGGCGTATCGCTTTGAGAGGCAACGTCCGTCGTGGGCGTGGGCCGCTTGTTGCAGTCGCGAGAGGCCGTCAATGGCGAGCGCGGCTTCGTGCTGGCAGCGGCGGCACCAGCTCGACGTGTAAAGAACCGTCCCCGCGAGTGCCGCCCACCTATGGCCGCGGGCGCATCTGAACGTATGTCGTACAGCGGTCCCGAGAAACCGTGGCGACAGGCACAGACCGCCGCGGGCCGTTGCGGCCGCCTGAAGCCGTTCCAGGCCGTCTGCGAGCACTGCCCTCGGACGTTGACACTTTGGGCACCAGGCGCCGCGCTGGAGCACTGCTGAACCGGGCCTCTCAAAACTGTGCCCCGCCTCGCACTCGAACCGATACGCGTGAGCCATCCCCATGTATGGGGCAGAGACACACTTGCCCCCTCGTTCTCGTGCGACCGCGTGCAAGCGCTCAAGCCCGTCCGACAGCAAATCGCCGGGTAGCGGCCCCAATTCGCGCTTGCACATACCGCAAGTCGCCCCCCGCAACAGCGCCTGGCCGCCGCACGCCCATTCATGCCCGTGCGAGCAACGAAGTCGATACCTGTGGGTCGTGCCACGCCACGGAGCATCCAGCCAGTTAAGACCTGCCTGCGCCGACTTTGCGTGCCCCAGGGCCGTTTTATCTTCGGTTGCGCATTCACTGCAACCCGCCACGCGCTTGCGGATAAGGTTGCGTGGCGCTACGACGGTTGTGTGCCCGCGGGCGCACGTGAACGGCTGCGCCGTCCACATGCCTTGCCACGAATCGCCCGCAAAAAACAGCGCGTGACGGTGCATTGCTCGCACCAGCGACGAGCTTGGTACGCGGACGGGAGGGAAGCGTGAGGGCTGAGCCACCGATGGCGTGCGCTTCATAGCGGGCTCGGCTGTTACAGCACCGGAACGGCGCCCGGAAGGAGTTGACCGCGCGCCAGCTCCGCGCCATTCGCGGCCGATACGATCTGGACCTGCACGAAGCTGTGCGCGGGGGCGTAGCGCACGAAAACGCTCTCAAGCACTCGCGCGAAAAGGGAGACTGGCACCCCGGCCAGCCCTTGCTCGTGAACGGTTAGACGCACACGCAGGCCCCGCGCCATCCGCGACTGAGGTTTCTCAACAATCCACTCCATCGCGGTTTCCCGTGACAGCCCAACGATCGCTTCGATTTGATCCTCGTTCGTCTGACCACGGCTTGGCACATGCGCTGCAAGCAACGACTTCAGAGCCGGCAAGCCGCTCTGATCGAGGCTGAACGGCCCGGCAGAAAGACTCTGGACGACGGACCAGTACTGATTCTTTGGCGCCAAACGCGCGGTGGCATCACTCGGCCGCCGCAGCAGGCTCACCTGAGCGACGGCACTTCGGTCGGCAAGGGCGAAGTCGCCATCCCGATGCCCCCACTGCATCGAGCCGGGCCCGACACCGTTGGTGCAAAGCAGCGCCGCGTCAACCTGCTCATCGCGCGGCGGTGCGGCAGTCTCGCCGCGTGCCGTCACAAACTCCAGCATGCACCCGTCACCCGCGACGACCGCCTCGTGCCCCGTTGGTCGTGACGCAAGCCAGTACAGCACCTGCCTGCGGTCCGTAGAACTCGCGAATCCAACACTGTGGTCGAGAGAGTGGAAAGGCTTCACCTCTCGCGTGATTGCCGCGCCGTCGCCGTCGCGCGTTAGCCGCACGCTTTGCACAGCCCAGACCTCGACGCCTTGTGGATTCACCGTTTGCGCGATCAACGGGTAAGCGGAAAGCGTCGAGTCCTTCAGCGCGATCGGCTCTGCCGCACACGGGAACAGATTCACGACCGGCGTACATCTCAACCGGAAAGCCGACGGCGACAATGTCGCCAATGCGAGCGCCGGCGGCGAATCAGGGTGAAGACCGGAAACCGGCACGTGAATCGACAGGCGCCTCACCACGCGCCGCCCGGCGAGAAGTTCGCCAAGCCGAAAATCGAGAAAGTGAAACTTCTCGGGATACGCAAAGTATTCAAGCAGAAGACGGTATGAGGACGCACCGCCCAGATCGATGATTGCTTCGCACTCGCCAAAACCAACCGGAGAAATTGGAACGGCATCGAGCGCAGTCCAGCGCCCACTCGCATCAACTTCCAGAAAGGCCTGTTTGCCGCGATGCACGAGCGCATCGATCACCGCAGCAACTGCGGCTTCCGGCGCGTCAACAAAGACCCGGACATCGCCCCGGACGGCGCTCGCAAAATCAACGGCACCAGACTGCACCGCGAAACTGATCGAAATAACGCCGCTTGTTCCTTCGGGCAACCGCACGTTACCTGGCACAGCGGAAGGAATCTGGTAGGCAGCGTCGTCGATGCAGAGCGCCGACACGGTCGTGTCATAGACCGTCCTGAAGCCGTACTCACCGGCGCGCGTCGTGAGATGGGTACCTCGTGGCATAACCGCCGGTGACGCAAGCCGCTCAACCGCGGTACTGGGTTCGAAACACGCGATCGAACACGACGGAAAGGGGCGCAGGAATTCCGGATAAAGGACTTCGAGCAACGGGACCGTGAAGTCGGGGATATCGTCTTCAAGTCGTTCGCGCACGCGTGCGTTGAGGAGCGCGGCAGACTGGATCATCCGTTCGACGTGCATATCCTCCGAGTGCTCGCCCTGCATCGAGAGGCGTCCCGCCGCGCGTGAATTACGTGCGGTAAATTCAGCCAGACCACGCCGCAGAAACTGAAGTTCGCGTTCGTAGCTCGATTTGAGATCTGACATCAACCGCCCCAATCTGTGTGGTTCGCTCTTTTGTCGCTGCATCATTGTGGCGACCGGAGTGATTCACACCGTCCGAAGACACGCCGGACACATACGGGCCTATCAGCCCAGGCCCGACGTTGACACCGACGAAATGAGCGTTGCGCCACATGAAATCTTATGCCCGTCAAAGGCCACGGCACGACCGCTTACGAGAACCGACTGATCGCCCTCGATAATCACGCAGTCATTGTGGCCAGACTGCGGGCAGGTGCACCGGTCGCCAACGCATGCGACCGCGCGGCCCATCACAGTCGAACCGTCGCGGCCAGTCACAACCTTGCCGCCGTGGCTCGTCGAATCACCTACACGAATCACGCCACGCATTACAGCCTCCCAACTTCAGCTTGTTCATGTTCCGCACCGCTCTACATGAGAGCGCACACCCTGTGCTCGAACCCATTCACGATCGCAGTCACCAGCCAACCAGCAGCGGCGCCGGCCACCACCGCCACCAGCAGGACGCGAAGACTCGGCCTTACGGGAGACCATTTCGCGATCGCCAGCACAACAGCAACGTAGGCCACCACAACCATGGCAAACTCGCCGGGCCAACTCACTGCGGCCAGGCTTCCCATGCCGATTCCCACAATCCCGGCCCACAGCAGCGCGCGAGCAACCCCACCATCGCAGTAGGCGAAACAGCCGCCTATCAGCGCCGCCCATGCCGTCGCGAACAGTATCGCAGCAAAAGCCAGGCAGCTTGACCGCAGCGCCCGGCGTACGCTTTCCGCCGCTGCACCCGATCCTCCCGACAGCTCCCCTTTGTGCATAGAACTACCCACCGGTTTGCAACTACATAAAAGCGCAGTTTGTATGGCCGAACTTATTGACCATGGAAGTCACCAGCCAGCTCAACCCGGCGCTGCCGAGGATTGCCGGAGCGACGATGCGCACGCCAAGCTTTAGTCGCGAGAACTTCGTGACGATCAAAACCACCGCGACGTACCCCAGCAGCCCCAAAACAAATTCACCCGGCCACCGCATCAATGCTTCAAACGGAATGCCCAAGGTGAAAAACAGCGTCGCGAGCATTGCACCACCAACGCCGTCGCAATACGCAGATGAGCCACCAACGACCCCGCCCAATGCCACCAGCAAGATTGCCACGCCCGCACGGACAACGCTGGATCGCGCTGTGCCGTGCGCACCGGTCGCCGGGACGCGCGTGCGTGCCCGTTCTGCCCTCTCGATAGATCCCGTCATCGGTAAAAAAGTTACGGCTTCAGCTGGAATGGATCAGCACCCCTGGCCTTCTGTGACCAGGCCGCTTTCACCGATGCGTCTGGTGGACTGACCATTACGATGCTCGCCGTGCCGTTTGGCCGGCGATTCACTGTCGCGCTGGCACCACCGTCATCGTAGCTCGCAATCAGGCCCAGACCGATCTGCACCAGAGGCGAACTGACTCCGGTGTTACCGATACGAGCACCAATGTCATAGCCTTCCTTAACGTCATCGAGGCTGGGGGCTGTGCTGCCCGTCTGCGCCAATGCCTGGCTCAACGGAATCACCCACTGGCGGTCTCCCGTCGTGTCATAAAACACCCGCTTCGGCTCCAGTTCGCCGTGTAGCGATGCGACCGCCGTTGCCCATCCGGCCTTCAACGCTTCGGCTTGCTGAGCCATCTTCAACGGACGTCCATGATCGTCAGTGAGCTTGACGTCCACCGGTCGGTGCAGGTAGCCGAACAACGGGGCATTGTCGAACTGCTTGAGCTGCCATGTCGTCCAGCGCACCGGAATATAAGGCGTCGGCGTAAATTGACCAGGCCCCTGGTTGCCAAGCGTCCCCCAGAGTTCAGGCAGACGCGCTTGCCACCAGTCGGCACGGGGAACAAAGGCGCTGACGAAACCGCCGTTTTCGCGATCGACTTCTTTCTGAAACGCGCTCGATTCGCTCCAATAGAAATTCCACAGCTTGATGATGTCGTATTCGGTGTTCGTCTTGTTAATGGCGGCGGTCTGGTCAACCGCAAACGGGCGGATGAGCCGATCGACGCGGTCCGAGCGACTCACCATCATTACGCCGATGCTGTCGGGTATGGCGGGAATGATGTGCTCGAACGACGGTGGTTTGCCGCTACCGGGAGGACCAAGCAAATCACGCGTCAACGACCCATCATAGCTGTATACCAATGCCGCAGGCACGTCCGGGTGCGCATCGAAGAACTGAAACAGCTTATCGAGCATACCCGCGCCGTCTTCGGTATTGGCATCGTCCTGCCACAGGAACAACGTCACGCCCAGGCCTGCGTCCTGACGGCTACCCGCGATTTCGATGGCTGCCCGAAACCGGTTCGCCTTGTCTTTCGGAGGCCCCCAGACGATGACGGGTACCGGCCAACGGTCAACGGCACGACCGGCACCGAATTGAAAAGCGGTCGAGTTCGCGACCTGCAGATAAGTGAGGCGCTCATCATCGCTGCCCGGATAGTCCGCGGGGTTTTGCGAGAGATACGTCGCGTGGTTGTCCGCCTTGGCCTCGATACGCTGCCAGATTTCCTGATTGGTAAATGGGCCCGTCACGATCCCGACCCCCCGCACTTCGAGCACGAAGTCCTGGCCGCTCCGCGACAGCATCTTTTGCGAACCGTCAAAGCCCGATGCCAAGGCGGCCGACGATCTCTGCTGTGCCGGCGGCGACGAACCCGGCGTGCTGGACGCACCCGTCCGCTGCAGCCACGCAAATCCCGCTCCATAGACCAAGGCAGCCAGCGCCAGCACAACCAGCACACCATTCCGAATACTGCTCACCATGCCCGGCATCTCCTGTCCTGTTTCCCGCCAGTAACTATAGTGTCCCGCCGTCACGTAGGCGGTCCACATGATTGACAGCACGATAAACGCTGCCACGTAAGGCCAGATACGTAGCTTCATCAGAGACCTCCCAGCTTGCCCCAGTTCTGGGCGGCCTGGTTCTGGTAGAAGCGCTCGTCCGCCGCCCTCTGTTGCTCAATGGCCTGCTGTTGCGCAGCGCTGGCCTTCGGCGTCAGTTCGCTGGTCACCAAAGACGGCGGGAGATCAGAAATCAGTCCGTCTGGGAAATCACCGTTCTGGTAGTACGCGGCGCAGGCAACGATCAGGGCGGAAGTATCCGCTGGCAAGCGCCTGTAGTTAGCGTTGCCCGTGATTTTATTCATTGCAGGCTTGGTCAATTTCCAGTCCGCGATGCGCACTAGCAAATCTCCCCACACCGGATCGTCCAGCGTCACCGCTTGACCGATCGCTACGTCCATTGCCGTGACCCATCGGTGATTCTCGGCGCTATGCAGCACCCCCGAATGGTAGTTGTTCGCCTCGTAGCTTTCTGGACGCCCCAATCGGATGCGCGCCTCATTCGGCGTTTCTTCGCGCAGGATCGCAAAGCCGCCGAGCCCTCCAACCTTCCAGTTCTGCGACTGATCGTCGATTGCCTTGTTTGCGTTGAACGCCGCCTTACGCTCTTCCAATTCTCCCGTCGGGTCCATCGAATGCGAGTCCGTTACCCAGGTCAGCTTCGCGTACTGGTTCCCAAGAATCACGTCTTTCGTCACGTCGTCATCTGCCATCTGTCCGGCCACATCAGCGTGGCCGGGGCGGGGACCGCCCTGAACAGCTTCGCCCCCGTACATCTTGGGCTCATACGGCGGCTTGAGTTCCTCGCCATTGATGTACCGGATGTCGTTGCGCACAAAATTCTGCTGCAACGCCGCATTCGTTCCCATTGCCTTGGCTGTCCCAAGCATTGAGGCGCCGGCATCCGGGCCAGGTGACAGGCGTTCGAACGCGTCTCGCACCGGCACCCGGGCCGGTTTCAAGCCAACCAGTACTTTCTTGAATTTCCCGTCGCCATTGTGGTCCCTCTCCATACGCGTCCACATCCGCTGGAAGAAACGCTTCGGCTCGAGCGCCTTCATGGCTGACATGGATTTCTGTCCGGACTGGGACTTAAGCGCTGCGCCGTCGGCCGGAACCTCATCGGGCACACCGTATGTGCCGATACCGCGGACGCTTTTCAGACCGACGACCGTGTCCTCCGGGCAAAAGTACAGGTAGACCTTGCCGCGGTTATCACGCTCATCGAACGTAATCCAATTCTTGCCGCTCGGGTCAAGACGCTTTCCCTGCGTAGGCGTCCATCCGGTTCCCGCCCGACCAGCGTGCTTCTCCGCGCCGATCAGCAGATCGGCGAGCTTCGGGATGCTGTACGGCTGCTGTGTGACCTCGTTGACGATATCGATCAGCGTCTTCAGCTTGGCGTGCCCGGTCTGGTTGCAGCCGTCTGTTTCGTAAAGGCTGTATGGACTGTCGACCATGATGATGCAGTCAGCGTACCGCTGCCCCTTCTGCTTCAGGATGGCCTGTGCCAAAAGCGTCAGGATGGTGCCCTGACTGTGGCCCATGACCGTGATCGTTTCGTGCTGTGGATCAAGGCCATGAGCCTCTGCCAGCGCCTTCGGCTTGATTGCCCTAATCGTGGTGATCAGATTGGCCAGCCGCGTTGCGGCTAGCACGAAATACCGTCGGTCCGGGCCGTCGGCAGCATACATGGAGTTGCCGCCCAACGCGTTTTTGGTCACGCGCTGTGTTTTCCAGTCTGCCTTGAAGCCCGGACCATACATGTCCGGGATGTTGTTTGTGGCGTTTGCGAAGAAGCCGCCACCCTTCGCGAAATGCTTGTCGAGCCGGTTGCCGTGGATGTCCTGATACTGACCGCGCGTCATCAGATTGCCATCGGCGTCTGCTGTCCGGCTGGTTACGTCGCCCGGATTGTTCGCGCGGGCAATATCCTCGCTCTTAGCGCGATAACCCCAATAGAACGGGATAAAACCGCTGTGTGTGCCCCGGGCATTAGTGCGCTGGTACAGGTTCAGGTCGGGATCATCAAGGAGATTCGCCTGTTGGGCAGTCGCCTGCGAACGCGGTTTGCCAGCAGTAGCTTGAACCGCCGCCTGATACGCCGCGCCATAAATTCCGGGTTTCAGGTCAGCCCGCGACAGGCGCTCGTTTAAACCCGTACACAGGCCATTCTCAACAAATGAGTACACTGCGCCCGGATCGTTGACGCCATGGATGAAGATCACAATACCCGGGAGATCACCGGGTAGCAGTACCGGGCGATCGCCCCCGCGATTTGCGTGGGTAACCGCTGCAGCCTGGCTTGTCACGTGATAATCGTTGCTTGAATTCGCCATGATTGTGTTGTCCGTTGCTCAAAGAACGGGCTTCAGGATGTCGATCTTCACTACGCGCATCGCGTCATCCTTCACTAGATCGGTCAGGCCGTTCGCATCGCTCTTGCCCTCTATCACGCGTCCGTCGTCGAGTGCGATGCGGTATGGCTGGTTGGCCGCAGCCGCCGTCTGTCCATCTTCGCCGGGATAATGCAACCGAAAGCGCTGATCGGTGGGCTGGTTGTTGAAGGCGCTCTTGGGAGCGCTTTCCGTTGCGGGGCCGCCCCACTGATGCGATGCCGATTGCAACTTGATGTCGCCATTCGTTCCCAGCGTCACACCACCGCCAATCTTGATGAAGCTCCCGTCCTCGGCGATCAGGCGCACGGTCGGCGCCGAGAGCACAATCTCGTTCTCGTTCGTGCTGATCGCCACACCTTTCTGCGCCGCGGCGGTCAGCGTGTCTGCCTGCGCCTGCAAGATCACAGGGCCCTCACCCGCGACCGCCTGAAACCCCTTGCCGCGCGCAAAGAGTTGCATGCCCTGTCCCGCGGTCGCGTTCAGGCGCTGCCCGCTCATGAGCTGCAAATGTTGCTGCGCGATCTGGTCGATGTTCTCTCCCGCATAGGTGACGTGTGTCTTGGGAGTGAGGTTTGCTGAACCCGACTGCGCGCCAAACGCCATCAATGCCTGTTCGCTGCCTTGCGTCGTGCCTGACGTCCCGCCCGTGCCAGTTCCCGGACTCCAGTTCTTCAGCGCGTTCGCGACTTCCGTCTGTCCGTTGCCATCGGCAGCCACGCCACCGTGCTGTCCGGCATAGTCACCCAGCGACTTGAAGAGCTCCGTACATTCAGAGAGCAGCGAAACCAGTTCGTCGCGATCCATCTGCCCACCGGCTGCCTGCGATCGGGCATAAGTCGTCAGCAGGATGCCTTGCGCAGCGCGAACTGATGCTGCTGCGTCGGTGCGCAATTCGGCACCCTCCCCCCGATCGGTGCCGTTACCATCGGAGCGAGGATGCGTCAGGTAGCCCAGGTTCAGCTGCGAGGAAGCATGGTCGCTCGCGAGTTGAGCGCTGATCTGCTGCGGCGTATCGTCCAGACGGAGCTGGTTCGAGCGCTGTCCGTTGATTTCCTGACTCACCGTGCCGCTAAGGTAGCGGTTTCCCGGGAGCGCGCCGGTGCGGCTAAACATGGCGGGCATGTTCTGGCCGTTGGGAAATACGCCTGCCACGTACATCCGGTCAGGATCGCCATTCAGGAAATCGAGCAGGACCTCCATGCCCTTTCGGGGCAAGGCGTTCTGGCCGAAGTTTGCGCCAGACCAGCTACCCAGTACACGAACCGCTGCGCTGTCCGCCGGCGTGCCCTGTGTACCTGCGCCCGCGGCATGGGCGTGGTCCGCCTCGTCGAGCCCCTGAATCTGCACAAAGATGCGGCCGTACTCGTCGGTGTGAACCTGCTCGCCGTCTGGCACAACCACGACGCCGGTAATCGGATAGACGCGGGGAAGATCGACGCGTGGATCGTAGACAGGCGTAAGTGGCGTGCCACGCGGCACACCCGTGAACGTGTTTTCGTACCGGCTGGATTCGGAGTCGTCGCCCTGGGCGCCTCGCATGCGCGTAGGAACAGACGCTGGCGGCGTGTCAGACAGCCACCGGCTCGCAGTGAACAGCGATTGCGCGCGCGAGGAAAGCTCCTTGGGCAGATTGTTCTCTCCGCGATGGTGAAGCGACGTGAAGATCACGCGGCGGTCTACCTCATCGACTTGATCCAGTTCGGGGTGCCCCGAGACCGTGACCCAGGTGCCAACTTCGAGGTTGCGAACGCCGCTCGCGCCGTCGATCCTCACGGCCTGACCACCGTGCGCCATAATCCGGGCTCTGCCGAGGCGCTGGTTGTCATCCGCAGAATCGGCAATGTGAGGCGCATCGATGCGTGAGTCAGACAGCAGACGCCCGAGGTCATTGCCCGCAGCGCCCTGATCCACCCGAGTCGGTGCCTGCAGCTTGTCCATCTGGCTGGGCTTGTAATCCCAGCTCACCCGGCGCACCGACCCGGCGACCAGCTGTCGGCCCGTCGAGAGAAGCGTGATGGAGTCAGACGTCCCAACGCTGGCGTCCGAGTGGTAAGGAACCGTTCCTGCCGGGCCTTGCTCTAGCTTGATCACGCTGTCGAAAAGCACCAACGTGTGAAAGGGCGATTGAGTGAGGTCCGAACTGCCCTGCCCTCCAGCCTTGATGAACCATGAGATGCCTTCGCGGCGGCAAAGTCGCCGGATAAAGTCGGCATCCGACTCATCAAATTGCAGCGTCTGCTCCCGGGTCGGGTATTTCGAGGCATCGATATTCGACATATCGATGTCGAACGTGGTGGCGAGAGTAGAGCTCTTTGTGCGCCATTCGCGCACGAGCGTCTGGATAATGTCCAGCGTGTTCTTGGTCCGGAATATCCGCGTGTTGATACGACGCTCCAGTACCGATAGCGCGTCACGCACGACCAACTGATATGTCGCGAGAGAACCGTCCGACTCACCCTCGTGCGCGTCAGTCACGATCCCGCATATAGACTGAAGCGCACCGGTATCCGTTACCATCTGCACGGTCAGCGGTTGCCCGAGGAAATTCTGAAGCGAAACACCAGTGCTGGTCGAAATGCACGACAGCCGCCCCTCGACACCGCCGCAAAGATCTTCACGAATATCAAGCCTCTGCAAAAGCAGCAAGCCGGCGAGATCTGTCTGAGAACTGCGCCAGTAGAGTCGAAAGGCGCGGGTGTCCTGCGACGGGAGCGCGCCAATAAATATTCGCTGGATGTTCACGACCTTATCCCCCGGAGGAATCTCACTTTATGCGATTTGAATTAGCCTGATATTCACCGCTGATTAATCGTGCCGCATAAAACACGAGAGGCCCAAGATTGCGGGCCGAAAATAACAGGCGTTTAAGTCGCTGTCAAATTCTGTAAGAATCGCGTTTAATAACCAGTATTAATTTCCTCAAATAGCTGACCGATGGCCGAACAGGAAAAATATTCCGACCGCTACTGAGTTAGTATTCTGCTTTCTGGCACTTACCGGAGGCGTCCCATACCGCGCCGAGCGTGTGGACTTCCAGGTCGAGAGCGGCATTCGTCTCTGAGATCAGGCACGCAAGTTCAAAGGGCAGCTCCATCGACGAGAGCCCCGTTGCGCGTGCAACTTACCGCAGAATGGTGCCGCTCATTTCAGCAACTTCGTCGCCACGGTTAGCGTTTGAGCCGTAGACCAGTACTCCGACCACGGATCCGCTGACTCGAAGCTGAGGTACTCGCGTGCTGTCTGGACTCCCCACTGCGCGCCGGATTTCAACTCGAGTAACTGTTCCCACGACACCGGCATGGAGACACCCATGCCCGGGCGCGCGCGGGCGGAGAACGCCGCGGCTGTGGTCTGGCCTTTACCGTTGCGCAGGTAGTCCACGTAGACCTTTTTGATACGGTTCGACGGCCCCGACGTTGCCGAGAATCGCTCCGGTATCGTCTTCGCGAGGTGCCGCACGAACGTCTGCGAAAACGCCTTGACCGCGTCATAGCCCGCTCTGGGCGTCAACGGCACAACAACGTGCAGACCCTTGCCTCCACTGGTCTTCAGCCACGCCTTGAGATCGAGTTCTTCGAGTAACGTGCGCACCAGCAGCGCAGCCTCCTGAACATGCGCCCACTTCACGCCTTCCCCTGGATCGAGATCGAAGATCACGCGGTCGGGTCGATCAATACGGCGGATCGTGGAGTTCCAGGTATGAAATTCGACCGTATTCATCTGGGCGGCCGAAATCAACGCTTCTTCCGTGTCGACCGACAGAAGCGGCGGATGGTCCGGCCACAACGTGCGGTCATGGATCGTCAGCCCAGGCATGCCCGTTCGCTCGGCGTGTTTCTGGAAAAACAGATCGCCGCCGATGCCCGCCGGGGCGCGAACCAGTGCTACGGGTCTATCGGCAAGGTGCGGCAACATGCGTTCGGCCACGCTCGCGTAGTAGCGCACAAGGTCCGCTTTCGTGATATTGGCCGACGAATCAACGACACGCTCGGGATGCGTTATCTTCAGCGCCAGCGGCGGCTCTGAGGCGCTTGTCTTTCCGCCCTCGCGCGCAACTGTCTTCGCTGGCTTGTCGAGTCGGAGACCCTTGAATGAGGCCTGCCGCACAACGCCGTCTGCCGTCCACTCCGCAAACTCTATCTCCGCGACGAGCTGCGGCTTGACCCACCGTTCGCCACCGGCCGCTCGCCGCGACCAGCGCCGCGATCCGGTTACGGCAACGTCATAGGGCGATTCGCGCGTTTCAAGCGGAGCGAGGCGCTCCCAAAGATCGCGCGCGGTCCTCGCGTTCCAGCCCGTACCCACGCTGCCGGCGCCGACGAGCTTCGCACCATCATCGTAGTAGCCGAGCAGCAGACTGCCGATCTCCCCGTCCTTCCCGCCCCGCGTCGTGAACCCGCAGATCACCAGTTCCTGTCGCAGACGCGCTTTCGCTTTCAGCCAGGTTTGGGTCCGCCCGGATTCGTAGTGCGCATCGCGCCTCTTGAGCATCAGGCCTTCGATGCCAAGACTCGACGCCGCCTCGAACATCGCGGCGGCGGGCGCGTCAAATGCCTCGCTGAAACGCAGATGCTCGCCCGCGCCTTCGAGAAGTTGCGAAAGCCGCGCGCGCCGGGCCCACAGCGGCACCCTTCGCAGGTCCTCGCCATCGACGTACATGAGGTCGAAAAGGAAATAGACGATGTCACCGCTCGTTCGCGCATCCATCGCGTTTTGCAGTGCGGAGAAGTCCGGTAGACCATCCGTCAGCATCACGATCTCGCCGTCGAGCCACGCCGTCGACAACTCCAGCGCCTCCAGTTCACCGACCAGCGTGGGAAATTTCGCCGCCCAGTTGTGGCCGCTACGTGTGAGAAGGCGAACCTCGCCCCCTTCGATGCGAGCAAGTAGTCTGTAACCGTCGAGCTTCGTTTCCGTGATCCAGTCACCGCCGACCGGCAACGAAGGGGCGAGCGTTGCGAGTTGGGGCTCGATCTTCGCGGGAAACGGTGCGCGCACCGCGGCAGAGAGATCAGGGGCCAACGGCGTATCCGCGCGTGTTGGTGCAACTTTCGGCTCTCGCTGCTCTATCAGGCCCAGGGGGTGCGTAACGACACTATCGGGCAACGCCTTGAGCACATCGTACTCGGACAGTGGTTTGGCCCATTCATCGCGCTTCTTGAACAGCATCCACTGGTCCTGTTTCTCCCCCGGCTTCGAGATCCGCACGAGTTCCCACAGACCCGCGAGCTTCTCGCCATGAAGGCGGAAAACGAGCTTACCTGCGGTCAAGCCCTCGGCGGCATCGCCCAAAGGCTCCCACGTTCCCCTATCCCAAACGATGACGTCCCCAGCCCCGTACTGCTTCGGCGGTATGGTCCCTTCGAAACTCGCGTAGTCGAGCGGGTGGTCCTCCACGTGAACCGCCATCCGCTTTGCCTTCGGGTCATAGCATGGCCCCTTCGGCACCGCCCACGACAACAGCACGCCGCCCGCTTCAAGCCTAAAGTCGTAGTGTAGGCGACTTGCCCAGTGCTTCTGGATGACGAACGACGGCGGCCCTAATTTACGGCGCGTCCGGCTTGGCTTGCTGACCGGTTCGGGGGTGATCTCGAAATTGCGCTTGCCTCCGTACGTCGCTAGCTTCTCCGGCGCGCCGGCCGCAATCAACCCCGGTGCGGACGACGAGCGCTTCCGACCCGCAGCCACCTTCAGTCTCCCGAACCCAGCTCGCTGCGCTTATGGGAATGGGTCGCGGCGTGCAGAAGCTCATAGTGAGCGCCCTTCCCGCCGCGCGTCGGCGGAAAATGTTCGCCTTCCACGCAGGTAACCTCGAACGAGCCCTCCGCGCTCTCGCGAACGACCTTGTAGATGCCGGAAGTTTTCACGATCTCGCCCGGGCGATGCCGGTCAGCCATGATGTTCTCCGTGAGGAATGGTTGATGCGCATGTAGCGCAAAGCCCATGCCGTTGGGCTGCACTCGCCTGGTAGCGCGCAGCAAAATACGCATTCGCATGTTTGCGCTTTTTCCCGGGCGCGGCCTTGCGGCTCTCAGAATGCCGTGATTCATCGGAGAGAAAATGACTTCTCGCACAGAGGACGCCCTGGTCGTCCTGCTCAATATCGACGCCGAAATCAGGCACCTACGAAGCTGGCTTGACGTGTCCGAAAATTGCGCCGGCCGTTCGTTGGCGCGTTCAGGTGAAGGCCTCGCAGCCCTGCAGGAGCAACTGCGAACAGCGCAGATGCGGCGCGAAGAGCAGTTTATTACGCTCCACCTTCTCGCTAAATTCTTACGCTAGCCGCAGTCCGCAGGTGGAGTATGTGGGTGCGGACGATAAACGTGCCACAACGCGGCAGGCGCTTGGCCGGTGTGGAAAGATTGGTTGGACACGGCAAGCATGTCGCCGCTATCTCGTTTTACTCAACGCCGGCAAGCCGCCGTTCGTCTCTCGTTAATTTTTTAAGGAGGTCGTGTGTACCGAGAAGCTGTTATTACATTCGTGGACATTTTAGGGTTTAAGAATCTGATCCAGAAAAACACGTATGAGCAGGTAGCTCAAAAGCTGGCCACGGTCCGCAGGCTTTCGGGACTAAACGAGACCGAGGACGGCGAGGGATTTGAACCCAGAGTCATACAGTTTTCCGATTCGATCATCCGCATCCGGCCGCTTGACTCGGCTGCAAACAAGGAAGCCGGATATGGACTGATGTTTTACGAGATGCTAGATCTAGTTCATATGCAAGGAGAACTAATCAATCACGGCATTTGTGTTCGCGGCGGCGTATCTCTCGGCAGCGTTCATGTTGACGAGCAAATCCTCTTTGGCCCAGGTTTCGTCAGGGCATACGAACTTGAATCGATCTATGCAAACTACCCGCGGATCGTTGTAGACCCATACCTGATTGATCAAGTACGGAAAGATCCACGTCTGACATCGGCAGAGCACACTGTTGAGCAAGATCTTTCCCATATTCGAAAGATCCTCAGAAAAGACAGCGATGGAATCCACTTCGTCGACTATCTTCGAGCCTTCTTGTCCGAGATTGATGAGGCTGACAACATTCCAGTCTTCCTGCAGCGACACAAAGAGATCATCCTCCAGAACGCCGGGGGCGCAGACGAACTTTCCTCCGTAGCCGCCAAGTATCTTTGGATGGCTTCCTATCACAACGGGCTCATTTCTGAGATCAAGGACGAGTCTTTCGAGCACTACGGTTTGCAGCGAAAAGACCTTGAAGTCACACTGGAAGAAATGCCGCTACTCCAGTCGCTCAAGGCATAGTGGATCGGTAGGGCTCTCGACGCCACGCGGCGCCGCCAGTGGCGAGGTCAGCCATTGGCGCGCGAGCACCAAATCTGGTACGCACGGCTTGACGCTGCAACGGCGAACAGCTACTCTCTTCCTCGCTGGAAAACTTGCCTTCGTGTTTTCACGGCAATGCATTTCCAGCAGCGCCTTGCAGTAAACCGTTTTTTCAGTAACCCATTTTTGCAGCACCCTTAAAAGCGAGACTACGATGTCGACCCGCCCTTCCGCACGAAAGTGCGCCGCTCTGCTTGTCCTCAACGCCTTCGAATATGCCCGCGAGAAAAGTCGCGAGGACGCTTCTGGCTATCGTTTTACGCGCCGTACGCTCGAGGTCGTAACCGAACGCATCCGTCTGCACGAGTCGTTCATGATCGAGCTTGAGGACGAACTCCTCCATCTCAAATGGCATCTGGTCCATAGCTCGGGCGGTGAGTACGCGATTTTTCCCTTTCGACGCGCGCAGCAATGGCCCGCTCTGAATTCAAAGCGCATTCGTAAGTTTTTTGAGCTGGAAGAAGATGACCTGATTGGCCTTGTGAGGGGCGAACAGCCGCTCGAACAAGAGTCCAAAGACGACTAACAGCGCCGTGAAATAAAAAAGGGCACCAACACGTTGGCGCCCTTTCACAGCAGGAAGTCGGGGGTCCGCTTACCTTTACAGGCAGCAGCCGACACTGATCCCGACTTTTCACCTGCGAGACTATCTCATTCCAAGGTCGCCGTCAAATGCAACTCGAAGATGATGAACTCGCCGAAATTACCCGCCTGCTCTCTGGCGAACGACTCAGCACGTTTGTAGCACTCGCGGGATCAGCACGCGGCGCCGTGGAGCTACACCAGGAAACTGTCCGGGTCGCGAGCGGCCTTATGGCCGTAACGGCCGTCGTAGAGATCTCGCTGCGCAACGCCATATGTGATCAACTTGTAGAGCACTTCAACGCACCTGACTGGCTACGCACGCCGCCGAAACCCTTCGAATGGAAGCCGCAGGAATCCAGCAAAATAGGCGAAGCGTGCGCGAGTGCACAGCAGGCCGCCTACGCGAAACTCAGCGCAGCGGACAAGCGCGCCCTCGACGCGAGAATCTTCCGCAACGGCGTGCCGGCACACTTCACCCATGAACAGCACGTCAAGGCTCGGCAAAAAGCGATCGCCGTGCCAACCGGTCAGATCGTTGCCCAGCTGAGTCTTTTCTTCTGGAAGCGACTTTTTTCCGCCGATTACGAACACGTGCTCTGGCGCCCCGCCCTCAAGCGCGTTTTCCCGGACAAATCCCTCCGGCGCGCGGATGTCGCGGTGCAGTTGGAGCGCATCTACCAAACAAGAAACCGCATCGCGCATCACGAGCCTGTATACGGGGGCCGACTGCGCGACGCGATCGAGGCGATCGAGTTCGTCGTCGGCAGACTCGGACGCAGTGCACCCCAATCCCGTACACCTCTCGGTCAGCTCCTCGCTATGGAAAAAGACACGTTGGCGAAGCAGGCGAGCGATCTTCAGATACATATCGCTGCCTACTCGAACGGTGCAAGTCCTGGAACTTGAGCAGCATGGCGCAGGCCCCAAGAAGGAGTTCCTCAAAAAGCTGGACAACGAGGACGATCTTGAAGATCACCACGAAGCGGCGGCATACATTGCGAATGCCGGCGCCATTGCTGCGTCTGAACTCGGCAATCGTCTTGAAGTCCGGCACGAGGCGACCGGTCAGCCACATCAGTTCGACATTACGCTGGCACTCGCGCTCCAGACGTCGGCTCGACTGCACGCGATTGAGATAGCCGTAGATGTAAAGTTTGAGCAGAACGGAGGGATGGTAAGACGGTCGGCCCGTGATCGCCGGCGTGGTGCCTTCGAAGCCCATGGAAGCCAGATCGAGTTCGTCTACGAATGCGTCGACGATCCGCACGGGATTGTCTTGAGCGACAAAGTCTTCGAGACACTCCGGCAGCAACGTGGCCTGATTGCGGCTTGTACCTTCGACGAATCGCCCCATCTCCGCCTCTCGCGCTAACAGGTTGATTCAGTCTAGGCGATCGCGCGGGTTTTGACACACCCTCGGCCACTGACGGAAACATACAGCGCAGATCTCGCCGCAAACGCCGCTATATCGCTAACGGATTTTAGCGATATAGCGGCATTTTTCGACGAAACTGCGCCGGTGCAGATCAGGCCTCAGTAGTTCCGCGCTCGTAGCACGGAAGCGAAGTGTCAGATTTAATACGCACTGAGGCGAAGTGATGTTTTTAACGCGCTCGGAGTGGAAACAAAACTGTCACTTCGACGACGGAAAGCACCGTCAAATCGAGGCTGCGCTAGTGACACATTTATTGCGCCCTACGGCCAGCGTTCCGCGTTTCCGGCGGTTCGATCACGTGCGCCGGCCAGAGCGGCTGCGGGCGCTCGGGCACGCGGCCGCCGGCGCATGCGCATAGCGCGCATTACTGCGTTTCGAACGTCGACCAGAGCTGTTCGTTCATCGGCGTCGCCACGTTCGCATGCGAAAAACTCAGACGTCCGCTTCGGCGAACGGCAGGCAATGCGCCGGGCCTACCCGCGCATTGCCTGCCGTCGCCCCCCGGTCAGTGAATGTGTTACCCGCGTGAGCTACTGGTGCGGACGTGAGTGAGCACGTCGCGGCGTTCGTCGCTCGTGAAACCATGGCGGTCTAGCAGTTCAACCAAAGTCAGGAGAACCTCGGTAGAGGTAATGCCGGGCTGCGGCTGCGTCCAGTGCATGCTGATGGTGCGATTGCGGCCCGTGAATGCAGCCGCGTTACGCCAGTCATCCGTGGCGAGGACAGTCCCACGCCAACCCTCAGGGTCAGCGATGCTCACGCCCAGCGCGTGAAGGTCATGCATGAAGCTGTCGACTTCCGCTTCCTGCGCCTCGCGGCTCTTTACGGTGTCGAGGATCGCGTTATTGATGACACGCGCGGCATCGATAAGTTGGGCGTCCGACGAAGTAAAACTTGATCCATTGGGGAAGTAAAATTTGTACCGCGCTGCAACAGGCGCACATCGCGCACGGGACGTCTAAACGTGGGACTCTGAAACTAGAGATCCACTATCACCGCGTTGATGCTGCACTCACACCGCGCACAGCGCTCCGCACTTGGCAGCAGGGCACGCGATCCCCACTCCGGTACCATTTGCACAACTTGTCAGAGAAAACTGCTGTCGCGTGCCTCGATCAGGCGGATCAGCGAATCGTCCCTATTGCCCTTGAGATCGTCGATGAGATTGTCGTAGATGCGCTGCTGGCGATCGAAGAACTCTTTCGGGCTGCGCAGCGTAGGATGCCGGTGAAGTGCATCGAGGAACGTGGTCAGCACCGTCTGCAGGTAGTACTCGAGATTCGCACAGAGCATTGCCGCGTTCACCACGCGGCCCGCACTATGCACGATGTCGCACCGTGCTCGGTACACACGCTGGATGTGCCATCCCAGCCGTCCTGCGTGGCCTGTCATCGTTGACTGCAGGTTCTGCGGCTTCTCGACATACGCGAGCAGCCGCTTCACGTGCACAGACACAAACGGGCGGGACGCGCAGGTCGCAAGAACAGCATCCCTGGCAGCCTGACTTTTCAGCAGACCGTACAGCGACGCCAGCGGAAGGCTACCGAACGCGACCGGTGTGCCGGCCGCTGGGTCAGGTATCTCGCCCCCTAGATCGTTGAGCAGCGTCCGCAGCGCACGCAGATGCTTGGGCACGTAGGCGAGCGCGACCGTCGACTTGATCGCCTTCTCGACACCATCTCCGATCGCACCGCTGCTGCTGCCCTTGACCATGAACTCCAGTGCGGTCCACCAGTTCACCAGCTTGTTCTCGAAATTCGACGTCTCGGAACCTGTTCTGTATAGCCTGAACGTCGAAAAGACACGGCTGCGAGCCTCCTGGCGCAGGCCATCGCTGACCACGAGATTGGTAAGGCGCTCCATGAATTCACCAAGCTGCTCCGCGGTGAGCGACTGGAATGGCGCGCTAACCGTACCTGGGACCTTGAGGTACATCTGCTTGCCGCCCGTCACCGCAACGAAACTTTCCGACAGCCGCGGATTTTTACGCTCGTACCCGTAGCGCACCACATCGAGCACCTGGCTGATCTGGTCGCTGGCAGACGTTGCCGCCATCCTAGCCTCTTGCGCCTTGACGGTCAGCGTCGCGAACAGCTTGTTGCCGGCTGGTTTGAGGAATTTTTCCATTAGCTCCGATGGCGGTCGCGGCACCTCCGGCGGCCTGGTCGAGAAGCGGATGTCTCCGATAGATCTCGGAAACTGCGCGGGCTTGGAGACATCGCGAATGGTAAAGGTAATGTCGTATGCGTCGGACGGAGCGAGCAGTTTGCTTAACGCGAAGTCGAGCGCTGCGGCAAAATCGTACGGCTTCTTCTCGTCAATGCGGCGCGGAATGAGTATCGTCGTGTACAGCACATAGAGGGATTGGAAACTCCAGCCAAGATGTACCAGCACGCTGAGCATCGTACTGGTCGCCACCTCGATATGCGCCCAGTCGCGCCGCTCAGCCGCGTCAATGGCGGCGTCTGGCGCCGCGAGCTTTGCCTTGAGCCAGTCGATGACTGTTCTGAGGTAGTGCTCGCGCAACAAGTGCTGCAGCTCACGCGCGAAGGCTTCGATGAGAGACTGGCTTTCCGCGAGGGCAGATTTCGCCTTGCCCTGTTTGGCATTCTCGGCCTGCTTCTTGTCATGGCCCGGCGCCGCTGGCTTCGGTGCCGCACCAGCCCTCTCCAGCAGAAGCCTGAGTTCAGCGCGCGCTGGATTGAACACGGCGCTGGACAGGATAAGGTCCTCGGCCAGGACAAGTTTCGCCTCACCGATCACGCGGACGCGATCGGCGTCGTTGGCGTGCCGCGCATCAAGGATCCGGAGCAACTCGTCTACCATGTTGAGCGGATTCATGGCACGCACGCGGAACGAGTCGATCGATGCCTCGTGGATCAGGTTAAACCAACAGTCGGCGAACATGTGCTGTTTTCGCGAGAGCCTGTAGTCCGCTGTGATGGCTTGATCGGTGCGCATGTCTTGTCAAGTGTCCGGAAAACGACTATTCTAGCGGCACAGTCGGGAGGCGATTGCCCCGGCGCCAGAAATAATAGGGGTTGGATTTATCGGTCTGGGTTTCCCGCGGTTCTTCCTCCCCGCCTACTCGAACGGCCTGCAAGCATGCAGGCCGTTTTTTTGGGGTTACGCACCCCTGATTGTTACAGGGGTGCGTCAAATGGGCGTCCGACCGGAGGTAAGGCCTGTACCGGCCCCGCGAAAGCGCGCCGAACCCAAACCACATTGTCAAAACAGCTGCGCCGGCAACGCAGCCAGATTCGCCCACTTAACCGTGCTCCGAAAAGCCCGCCCGTCTTCGTCAAGTGATTCGATGATCACCCGCTGACCGCGCGCCTCCGCCACTACCCGCACCACGCGCTCCCCATAGCACATTAGCAGACCGATTTCCGGGCAGACCGACTTTCGTTTCCCGCGTCCCGTACGGCTCATGTCTTCGCGCCTGGCTTGCGCACCGTGGCTTTTGCGGAGCCTGCGGACTGCCGGGCAGCGCGTCCCGGTGTGCGGCGAGCGCCAATGCCCGGACCTGACGCCCTCTGCCTCAGGAATTCAATCTCCTGCGCCTGGGCCGCGTGGCTCGCCCGCATCGCTTCAAATCGCCCCTCCAGCATACCCGTCGAATGGCGCAAATCTCCCAGTTGCGTCTGCAATGACTGGATCTCGGCCTGTGTCCGCTCGCCGTCGCGAGCCGCCCGTTGCTGCACGCCTTCCAGTTCGCGCTGCAGACGCGTGCTCGCCGTGCGTTCACGCTCAATCTCGAGCAGCGCGCGCTTCTCAGCGGCTTGCAAGCGCGCTTCGGCCAGCTCCGTGCTGGCCCGCTGCCTCTCGAGCTCGGCCGCGAAATCGGCGCGGGCCTGAGCCAGCGCGGCGTCGCGCTCGCATCCGCCCTGTTCCAGCCGTGCGATTTCGCCTTCAAGCGCTTCGCGCGTTGCCACTGCCGCCGCCTGAGCCTGCTCGAGTTCCTGGATCCGCACCTGTGCGGCGAGCAACGCATTCGTTCTCTGCTCCAACGCCATTTCGGCGCGAGCCAAATCCGCCTGCACAACGGCGACGGAAGCTTCGGCGGCGAGACGCGCAGCTTCCACCTCGCTGCGCAGCGCGTGGAGTGAATCATCAGCCGCGACGGCGGCACGCTTCCAGAGCGTAGCCACAAGCTCCCCGGCTGACTCACGCAGCTCCTCAGGCAGATCGGCATGATCGACGCGCACGCGGCTTTTCTCGCGAAGTTCGGCCCAGAACCCGGCGAGGACTGCGACGGGCGTACTCATACTGCCGCGGCGCACGAGCTGGTAAAGACGGTTCGCCGTTGGCGTAACACCGAATCTGAAGAACAGCAGCGCGCAGACCTCGCGGTAGAGATCGCGCGTATGCGGAAATTCGGCCTTCAGGCGCTCAATCTCGGCTTTAAGCCGGGTTTCATCGGATATTGCGTCGGACATGGCGGAAAGGCAGTTTTTATTTTCGTTATATTACTGAGTAATTCATCATTTTTCTACCTTTTATGGCACTATATTTGACATTATTCATATAATGTTGCATAAAATGAAAGGTGGTGCGACGCTGAACGCGTGACATGTTAAAGCTGCCCGATCCGATGAAAACCACCCTGATCGCTCCGCGCCCGCTCGACCTGCTTGAGCTGCCTGATGATCTCGACGGCCGCACCGGCTTGAATCGCGCGCTCGGCCGCCGCCAGATCGCCGCCGATAACGACCTTGAGGCCCTGCGAGCCCGGCTTGCGCGCGTGACCGATACGAAAACCACCTTCGAGAATTACCGCAAGGAAGCCGAACGGCTCCTGCTATGGTCGATCGTCCAGCTCGGCAAGCCGCTCTCGTCACTCACGCACGAAGACCTGCTCGTCTACCAGCGTTTTCTCCGGGATCCGCAGCCCGGCGAACGATGGGTCGCCTCCGGCCGCAAATTTGCGAGGGAAGACCCGCGCTGGCGTCCGTTTCACGGTCCACTCGCCGTAAGCAGCCAGCGTCAGGCCATGGTGATCATCAACGCCCTCTTTTCGTGGCTCGTCGGTGCCGGCTATCTGGCCGGCAATCCGCTGTCGCTCTCACGCCAGCGCACGCGCCGGCCCACACCGCGTGTCACGCGTTTTCTTGAGCGCGCCCTGTGGCAGGAGGTCAAGGCCTACATCGATACGCTGCCGCGCGAGACGGATCGCGAGCGCGAACGATACTGGCGCGCGCGGTGGCTGTTCACCCTGCTCTACCTGGGTGGACTGCGCGTCTCCGAGGTGAGCACAAATACGATGGGATGCTTCTTCTGCCGCCGCGACGCCGACGGGCACGAGCGCTGGTGGCTCGAGGTCACGGGCAAGGGCGACAGGGAGCGCCTGGTGCCCGCCTCGGCCGAGATGATGGTCGAGCTGGGACGCTACCGCCGCGGGCGTGGCCTGCCCCCGCTGCCCGCGCAGCACGAGGACAGACCGCTCGTGCTCCCGCTTGGAAAGTCCATGAAGCCGCTCGCGCGTGCGGCACTCCACATCATTATCAAGGGCACCTTCGCAGGAGCGGCGAAGATGCTGCGCCTGCGGGGCGATGAATTCGCGGCGCGCGCCGCGCAGCTCGAGCGTGCCTCGGCTCACTGGATGCGCCACAGCGCAGGCTCGCACATGGCCGATGGCAACGTCGATCTGAGGCTCATCCGGGACAACCTCGGCCACGCGTCGTTGACAACGACGAGTCTCTACCTGCACGTCCATGACGACCAGCGGCATCGGGAAACCGCAGAAAAGCACCGCATCGACTGGTAACTTCGGCCAGCATTTTGCCGCCGTTGACGCGTAAGAACTTAATAGTGCAAATTTGCCATCTCCGACGCCACGAGAAGCCCATGACCCTTCAGCAACTCCATTATTTTCTCGCTGCCATCGAGTACGGAACGTTATCCAAGGCGGCGGAACATCTGAAGGTCGCGCAGCCGAGCTTGTCGGACCAGATTATCCGGCTTGAAGAATCAGTGGGCACCGCCCTTTTCATCCGCACCAATCGCAAGCTGATGCTGACAGAAGCCGGGCGGCGCCTGCATCCGTTCGCAAAGGCTGCTACGACTGCTTCGCGGCAGGGCCATGAAGCCGTCAAGTCCGTGCGCGAACTCAAAGGCGGCGTGGCGAGCTTTGGCACTTTCGGCACCGCACATCACTATTTCCTGGCAGATCTGATCGAGGAGTTCCGCACCCGCTATCCTGACGTGAAGCTCAAGATCGTGGGCAACAACTCGTCCGAGATTGCCAATGCGGTAAGCCAGGGCGAGCTGGAGGCAGGTCTGGTCATGATTCCCCTGAACGAACGCAACCTCACCTATAGCGAGCCAGTGTGGTCGGCGCGGGTTGGCTACATCAGCGCCGACCCGGCCCGGCTGAAAGGGCCCAAAACGATCGAGGATCTAGCAGGCGCTCCGCTGATCCTGACTGAGGCCCGCTGGAACACGGCCGACCCTATCCGCCTGAACCTGCGTTTACGCGCACAGAAAGCCGGCGTCATCCTCAATCCGGTCATCGAAGTGGACCATCAGTCCACCGGGTTCGAACTCGCCGCGCGTGGTCTCGGCGATCTGATCGCCACGCAGCCCATCCTGCATCAACTCGGCTATCAGGACCGGCTTGGTTGGGCGCCGATCGACCCGCCGCTGTTTGAGGTGTTCGCCTTCATTCACCGCTACGACACGCCGCTTTCCGCAGGCACGCGCGTCCTGATCCAGATGATGCGAGAACACCTGGCGCGCGTGCAAAGCCTTTACGCCCACCTCGACCTGCCTTCCGAACACGCCCCTGCGGCGCGCGATACGTCGCCGAGGCGCAACCGGGGAAACCACTAAGGCACGCGCGCGGCTTCTGCCCTCACTGCGATTCCGCACTTCCGAACGCTGCCGATAGCGCGCCAGCCGCGCCGTGACGGCCTGTGCGCCTCGTTGCCCTGGCCGTCGCGCTTTGCAGCTATCCGCCTCGCATAGCCAAGTCCTATGGGAAGCATTGGCAAAGGGATTCTTCACGGGTGTTTTTGACCTCCGGATACTCCAATCCACTCGATTCACATCCTTTGTCCACCACGGAGTATCCGTATGAGCACTGTCACCGCTAATCGCCAGAAGATTTCCTCGGGCGGCCCCTATGAAAACGTCTTCGGCTATTCGCGCGCGGTGCGCGTAGGCGAGCATCTGCATATTTCCGGCACCTGCGCGCCAGCCGTGCACGAACGTAGCGACGCCTATACCCAAACCCGCGCAATTCTCGAAGTCATCGAAAAAGTACTCGGCGAAGCCGGCATGAATCTGCACGACGTGGTGCGCACCGTGGTGTTCGTACGCGACATCAACGATGCCGACGGCGTCGCCCGCGCGCACCTCGAAACCTTCGACGAGATTCGCCCTGCCAGCACGCTGGTCCAGGTCGACTCCATGCTGCGCCCGTGGCAGAAGGTCGAAATCGAAACCTACGCAATCGCCGGATAACACCGCCTGGGCAGTTCTATCGCGCCTCCTGCGCAGCACGCCGCGAGGAGGCCGAAACGAGATCGCAGGAAGCCAGCAACAGGATTCTGGGGCGTTTCAATCGTCATAATAATTCGTATACCTAATCAAAATAACGATAGGGCGAAGATCGACGCCTCCCACGCAATCGCATGCTTTCTTTTGTTTGGAGAACAGGGTGAACAGCCATAAAAAACTTATTTTCGCCGCCATGACGGTCGCGCTCTCGGGGACGGTCCATGCGCAGTCCTCGTCGGTTTCACTCTATGGGGTGATCGATACCGGGATCGACTTCACCAACAACAGCGGCGGCAAACAGCTCTGGCACATGCAGGATGGCACCTATGACGGCCTGTACGGCAGCCGCTGGGGGCTCAAAGGTGAAGAAGATCTGGGCGGCGGCCTGAAGGCGATCTTCAAACTCGAAAGCGGCTTCAACGTGGTGAACGGCACGGCTGCGCAGGGCAACCGCCTGTTCGGGCGTCAGGCATGGGTCGGTCTGCAGGACGAGCGCTTCGGGACGCTCACGCTGGGCCGTCAATACGATTCGATCGTCGACTACGTGCAGCCACTGACACTCACTGGCAACTGGGGCGGCCTCGCCTTTCATGCCGGCGACATCGACAACACGGCAAACTCGTTTCGCGTCAACAACGCCATCAAGTACGCCAGTCCCAAGATCGCCGGCGTGACCTTCGGCGGCATGCTGGCGCTCAGCAACTCCAACGCGGACGGCACCAGCAAGATCGGTATGTGGAGCGCGGGCGCGGCGTATTCGATCGGCAACCTGAATCTTGGCGCGGCGTACTTCTATGCAAAGCAGCCCGCGACGCTCTTCACCGACGGCGACTTTGTCGGCAACACGACGGGGGCCGCGGTAGGCGCGAGCGGCGCTTTCAGCTACGTGGGCAATCCGTCGAACGAGCAGATCATCGGCGTGGGCGCCACCTGGCTGATCGGCGCGGCAACGCTGGGCTTCAACTACACCAACACGCGCTTTGACGACGCGAACGGCACGACCGCCCAAGTGCGCTTCGACGACTACGAGGCATGGGGCTCCTATGCGCTGACCCAAGCGGCGACCCTCGCAGCAGGCTACTCCTTCACGAATGGCGATGTGGGCTACTCCTCGGCACGCCCGAAATACCATCAGATCAACCTCGCTGCCGACTACAAGCTCAGCAAGCGCACCGAGGTCTATCTGTCGGCCGCTTACCAGATTGCGGCAGGCGACTCGCAACCCGCCGCGATCTTCGACGGCGTGGTCGGCAACGCGTCTTCTTCGAACCACCAGTTGGGCCTGCGCGTCGGCATCGCCCACAAGTTCTGATTCCATCCACCTGCTTTCGACGGCGCGGCCGCACTGCGCCGCACCCTCTCCGGGAGTCATCATGAGCCTTTCCTTCGGTATCCGCCGCCGCGTGCTCGTTCTCGCGGCCGGCGCCGGCATCGGTGCGCTTTTCATCGGCCCAGCCGCCCACGCTGCCGGCGATACGCCCTGGCAAAAAGTTCGCACGGACGGCGTTTTGCGCTGTGGCGCAGCGGCCTCGCCGCCCTACGTGATCCGCGATCCGCAGACGCAGACCTACGAAGGCGCGTTTGCCGATCTCTGCCGCGGCTTTGCCGAGCGGCTGAAAGTGAAAGCGGTATTCGTCGATGCGACCTGGCCCAATCTGATTGCCGGACTGCAATCGGACAAATGGGACATGGCGCTTTCGCTGAGCGACACCCCCGAGCGCGAAAAGGCCGTCAGCTTCTCGGCGCCGGTATTCGATTCGAGCGTCACCTTTGCCTACGACAAGCGCAATCCGAAGCTTGCCAGCACGCCGCATTCGATCGCCGACCTCAACCGCGCCGATCTCACGCTTTCTGTGATGGCTGGCTCGGTGGCCGACAAAGCGATCAGCGACGTGCTCACCAAGCCGCACATCATGCGCTTGCCCGACGCCGACGCCGCGCGTCTCGCCCTGCTGTCGAAACGTGCCGATGTACTCGCCGACGACATCGCCACCAACATGCTCGTGACGGCTGCGCACCCGGAATCGCTCGTCGCCTTCAAACCGGAACCGGCACTCGCACCGCTGCCCGCCAACTTCGGCGTGAGCAAGGCACTGCCCGCAGCGGATCTCGCGTATCTGAACAGCTATATCGACGAGCAGAAGAAGGCCGGCGCGATCGACCGCATGATGGCCCAGGCGGTCAAGAAGACGTTGCAGCAAGCCGGGAAGTGAGGCGAAGCCGCGTCGCCGACATAACTGCCCGCCATCCTGTGCGCGCGGCGCGGCAGCAACCTGGCTCATCCCACCCGCATTTCACGCTTATCGACTGCGCCTGCTGCGCCACGCACGAGCCGCCGGAGACCCCATTCATGAATGTCCATACGTCGATCGCCACGCGCCCACCCGACCCCGATCCCGATATCCCGCCGACCCCGCTTGCGTCGTCCGCTCCCTTCGTCGAACTGCGCGACGTCTACAAATCCTATGGCGAGCATCTCGTTGTGATGGACGGCCTGTCCCTCGACATGCAGGCCGACGATCGTCTAGTCATCATCGGTCCGAGTGGAAGCGGAAAAAGCTCGCTGCTGCGTTGCATGATGGGACTCGAGGGCATCCAGGGTGGCGAAATCCACTTTCAGGGCCGCCCCTACATGCGCTCGTCGAGCAACCGCGCGCGACCGTCGCTCGATCGCACCCTGCAGCGCCAGATCGGCATGGTGTTCCAGCATTACACGCTGTTCCCGCACCTCTCGGTGCTCGGCAATCTCGTCCTGGCGCCGATGAAAAGCGGCGGCATGTCCCGGCAGGACGCCACTGAACGCGCACGCGCCTATCTCGCGCGCCTTGGTCTGGAAAGCAAGCTGCACGCCTATCCCAGCCAGCTGTCGGGCGGCCAGAAGCAGCGCGTCGCCATCGCCCGGGCGCTCATGCTCGAGCCGCGACTGATGCTGTTCGACGAAGTCACCTCCGCGCTCGATCCCGAGATGGTGGTCGAAGTCCAGAACGTCATGCTGCAGCTCGCCGAGCAGAGAATGGCGATGATCATCGTTACCCACGATATGCATTTCGCCCGCGATATCGCCACCCGCGTGATCTTCTGCGCCAATGGCTCGATCGTCGAACAAGGGCCGCCGCTGCAGTTGTTCCGCCACCCGCGCGAGACCCGCACCCGCGAGTTTCTCGACAAAGTGCTGCATCTCGGTTGAGGGGAAACGCATGCACTACCAGTTCGACTTTTCTTTCCTTTCGAGCCATGTCAGCGCACTGCTTGGCGGCCTTGGCATCACACTCGAACTGACGCTCATCGCGAATCTGATCGGCGTGACGCTGGGTTTCGTGCTGTGTCTGTGCTCGATGAGCCGTCATGCGCTCCTTCGCTGGCCCGCGCGTGCGTACATCGAATTCTTCCGCTGTACGCCCGCACTGTTGCAGATCGCGTGGTTCTTCTATTGCGTTCCGATGATGTTCGATGTCTTTATCGGCCCCGTTGCGCTGGGCATTCTCGCGCTCGGGCTGAATCTGACCGCCTTCAACGCGGAAGCGTATCGCGCCGGTGTGCAGGCAGTGCCGAAGGAGCACCTCGATGCCTGCGTCGCTCTGGGGCTGCGGCCCTGGCAACGCACGCTCTTTGTGGTGTTGCCGCAGGCGCTGCGCAGCGCGACGCCAATCCTCATGACCAATGGCATTGGCGCGTTGCAGCAAAGCGCGCTGGTCGCGGTCGTCGCGGTCGGTGACCTTATGTATGTCGGCAACCAGATCGCCACGGATACGTTCCGGCCGCTGGAAACCTACACGCTGATCGCCGCTGTCTATTTCGCGCTGTCCGTGCCCGCAGCAGCGCTCATCCGACTCGTCGAACATCGGCAGGATCTCGCCATGCAGCGTTGAAGGAGCCGCTATGCCCATCCATTTCTCCGTCGTGCTGCCGTACTGGCACGTGCTGCTGCAAGGTCTCGCGACCACCGTTGTATTTACGCTGGGCTGCGCCCTCGCGGGCAGTATCGGCGGCTTCGTCTTGAGTCTGCTGCGCCTGTCGCCCAATCGCTGGATCAACGGCGCAGCTTCGCTGTACGTTGAGTTATTTCGAGGGACACCACTGCTGATCCAGCTGTTCTGGATCTTCTTCTGCCTGCCCGTCGTGCTCGGGATCGCCATTGCACCGGCGATTTCCGTGCTGGTTTCGCTCACGCTCTACATGATCGCCATCACCAGCGAAACCTTTCGTGGCGCACTCAAGTCCATCGCCAGCGAGCAGCATGACGCCTGCATTGCGCTCGGGCTCGCACCGGCCGCGAAAATCCTGCACGTTATCTTCCCGCAGGCGTTGTTGCGCGCGCTGCCGCCGCTGCTCTCGAACATCGTGAGCCTGTTCAAGGAAAGCGCGCTGATCTCGTCTGTGGGGATCGCCGATCTGATGCTCGTCGGCCAGAACATCTCCACGAATACAGCGCGTCCGGTGGAGTTCCTCACGACAGTGGGCGTCATCTATTTTCTGGTGGCGTTCCCGCTCACGCGTCTGGTCGGCGTTGTCGAGACACGCTTGTTGCGCCGCTACGGAAGCTGATTCACCCCACCCTTACCTATGCAGACGGCCTCGCTCGCGAGGCCGTTTGTGCTTTTCGTGATTTTTGCTCGCAATACCAGGGTAAATCCTGCCTCTCCCGCGAGACCTGCACGACAACACCGCTGTTGCTGTTGTGAAAGCGTGGCGCCCTTTCACAACGGGGTAATTCGGGGACAAGCACGCGCGCCGGTTTGAAATTTACCCACCACCTATAGGACATGGCTATGGCACACACCTGTGCGGCCATTCTTCACGCGCTTTTTTTGCCTTCCGATACTGGCTTCACCAGATTCGATTCGTCGTCGGGGCAACAGTCCCGGAGCCAGCACACAAGGAGGTGAACCATGACGAAACAAGCACGTTATTGCGTGATCGGTGCCGGCGCAGCCGGCCTTGCCGCCCTCAAGACCCTGACCGATGCCGGTATCGCGGTCGACTGTTTTGAGAAGAGCGATCGGGTTGGGGGCCACTGGCACCACGACTACGACGCCTTGCATCTGATCACGCCGAAGAACAGTTCGTTCTTCGACGACTTTCCGATGCCCGAGTCGTACCCGATGTACCCGAGCCGCGACCAGGTCGCCGCTTATATGGTGAGTTACGCCGAGCATTTCGGCCTCACACCGATGATCCGCTTCAACACGGCGGTCAAGCGCCTCGACCCACTGGGCGAGCGCGGCACGGACGGCTGGCGTGTTGCACTCAGCGACGGCACGACGCGCGACTATGCAGGCGTGCTGGTGGCCAACGGCCATCTCTGGGATCAGAGCATTCCCGCGGTCGGACAAGGCTTCACGGGACGCTCGATTCATTCAGGTTCCTATCGAAACACCACGGATATCGAAGGCCGCGTACTGGTGGTCGGCTTTGGCAATTCCGGCTGCGATCTGGCTGTGGACGCCGCGCAGAGCCGCCTCGACGTCACCATCGCGATGCGCTGCGGTCAGGTGTTCCAGCCCAAGACCTTTTATGGCCTGCCGCGCGTCGAAGTCCCGTACCTCAACGCGCTGCCGCCGGAATTGCAGAACATGGCGACTTCGACGCTGATTCAAACAGTTCTCGGCACTTACGAAAACTATCCGGGCATGCCCAAGCCCGAAACCTACGACCTCGAAAAGCAGCCTCCCGTCGTCAATTCACTGCTGCTGTACTGGATTCAGCATGGCCGCATCAAGGTGGCGCCGGGCCTGCGCGCCATCGAAGGCAAGCGCGTCACCTTCACAGACGGCACCGAACGCGAGTACGACACGATTCTGTGGGCTACGGGCTTCAAGACCACGCTACCGTTCCTCGATTCGTCGCTGCTCGAATGGCGTGACGGCGTGCCGCTGCGCACGGCCGCCATGACGCTGCCAACGGGCCTGGAATCGCTGTATTTCGTCGGCCTCGCCGCGCCGCGCGGCGCGCAATGGCCCGTGTATTGCGCACAAAGCCAGCTGATTTCGCAATTTATTGCGCTGCGTGAACAAGGCGTCGAAGGCCTTGCCAGTCGCATCAGCAAGGAACAGGACGCCGAATCGCGCATCGACATCGTGCGCCGGGTGTGGCAGCAGAACCTCGACGAAACGCGCCGGACGCTCGAGACGATCGCTCAGCAACACGCAAGCAGCGCCGTCTCGACGCAAGCCGAGGCACAACTGGCCATCTAACGTTTCACCGTACATTCGGACAATCACATGAATACGCAGAAACTGGCAACCGCAGAGCAGAAAAGCGTCCTCGTCACCGGCGCGAATTCGGGCATGGGGCGCGCGACGGCGTTGCGCTTTGCAGCCGAGGGCTGGCACGTGGTCGCACTCGATGTCGGCGCGTTTTCGCATGGAGTCGAGTCGAACATCACACCGGCGATGGCCGATATCGGCGATGAGGCCGCGCTCTCCCAAGCGGTCGGCCATGCGCTCGAAGGCAAACCGCGCCTGGCTGCAGTGGTGAACGCCGCGGGTATTTTTCCCACCTCGTCGCTGGAGAGCTTCGATACGGCGCTCTACCGGCGGATTTTCGATGTCAACGTGCTCGGCACACTCAATGTCGCCCGCGTAGGCGCGAAGCATCTAGGCGATCAGGGCGGCGCCATGCTGTTCTTCGCGTCGGTCGACGCCTTCGCGGTGTCGCGCAACCAGCTGCTTTACAGCGCCTCGAAAGCGGCGGTGGTCTCGATCACGCGCTCGCTCGCCATCGAACTCGCGGAGCGGCACATCACTGTCAACGCGATCGCTCCTGGCTGGGTCGATACCGAAGGCACCCGCCGGGGTGGCCGCATCGAAGCGGCCATCCCCGACATCCCGCTGCATCGCGCGGCATCGGTCGATGAAATCGCCACATGGGTCTGGAATCTCGCGCACGAGCCGTCCTATATCACGGGCGAAACGCTGTGCATCGCAGGCGGCGTCTTCATGCGATAGCACGTCGTGAGGCGCGGGCGTGGCGATTTTTTGACGCGCTCGCGCCATCGCCTTGAATGAATCATGATGTAAGGAGAGTTCAAATGGGTGCGAAAAATCTTTCGTCCGACGACTTGTCTGCATATATGCAGCCTGCCGAAGCCCATCATGCCGACGTGTCCGCGCTCAGGCGCGCCGTCGTCGGCGTGACCTGCGGCAATATGATCGAATGGTTCGATTTCGCGCTGTATTCGTCGCTCGCGACGATCATCGGCAACGTGTTCTTTAGGAACCAGAGCCACGCGACGCAATTGCTCTCGATCTACGCAACGTTCGCCGCCGGCTTCCTGATTCGCCCCATCGGCAGTTTTGTGTTCGGTCCGATCGGCGACCGGTACGGGCGGCGTACCGCGCTCACGCTCAGCATCGCGCTCATGTCGGTCGCCACGCTTTGCATCGCGTTGCTGCCGGGTTATGACTCGATCGGTGCGGCCGCACCGGCTCTGCTGCTGGTCATCCGGTTGCTGCAAGGTCTGTCGACGGGCGGCGAATACGGCGGTTCGTGCACGTTCATCGCCGAACACGCGCCCGACCGCAAGCGTTCATTTCTCACGAGCTGGCTCGAGTTCGGCAATATCTCGGGTTTTCTGCTGGGCGGCGCCGTGGTGAATACACTGATGTTCCTGCTCGGTGAAACCACCATGGCCGCCTGGGGCTGGCGCATTCCATTCGTGATTGCGGGTTTGACCGGACTGGTCGCGCTTTATCTGCGGCTGAACGTGGACGAATCGCCCGTCTTCAAACAGATGCAGCAGAACGAGAGCCAGCAGAAACATCTGGCCGGCAAACAGCGTTTTTTCGATCTGCTGATCGCCGAGTGGCCCCAACTGCTCAAATGCGCCGGGCTCACCGCTGTGTTCAACATCACCTACTATGTCGCGCTTGGTTATGTGCCCGGCTATCTCGCCGACGTAGCGGGCCATCCGGTGGAATTCGGCAATATGCTGGCCATGATCGCCACACTCGTGATGCTTGCACTTATTCCCGTGTCGGGGCGCCTGGCCGACCGGATCGGCGGCAACAAGATGATCATGCTCGGCTGCCTCGTCATCATCGTCGGCGCGGTGCCCGCGTTCAGTCTGCTGCGCAGCCAGAGCGTAGCCGTCGTGTTCGCGGCGCTGATGCTGCTTGTGCTTGCCCAGGTGCTGTTTGAAGGCTCGATGCCGGCCACGCTGGTTTCGCTGTTTCGCGCGCCAGTGCGCTACAGCGGTCTGGCGATCAGTTACAACGTCTCCGTCTCGCTGCTCGGCGGTACGGCTCCGCTCATCAATACCTGGCTGATCCATCGGACGGGCAATCCCGTGATTCCCGCGTGGTATCTGATCGGTGGTGCGCTACTCGGACTACTGGCGTTGCGCTTCGTGAAGGACATGACGGGCAAGCCGCTGCCTTTGTAACTCCTGCACCGAACATTTCTAACAGGGCACCGATCATGCGTATTTGCTGGATTCACCCGACGACGAAAGTGGCCGATCTCGAACCGGTCTGGAGCATGCTCGAAACGGAGATTCCCCCGCTACTCGCGCCGGGTTCCACGGTAGAGTTCCGCTACGCGCGCCAGAGCGCGAATTTCACTCGCTCGCTATACGCCGAACATCTGAACAGCGTTGCGATGATGGACGAAGCGATCGCCGCCGGGAGCGACGGCTTTGACGGTGTCTACTTCGGCTGCTGGAATGACCCACTGTGGGAGGCACGAGAAGTACTCGATATCCCCGTGGCGTCGGTGGGTGAGCAATCGATGCTGGCAGCGCTAGCGATGGGGCAGCGGTTTGCAGTCATCACTGTGTCGGAGAAAACGGCGGCCGCCATAGCGCGAGACATCACGCTCTATGGCCTTCGCGAGCGCGCAATCACTCGACCGGCCCGATCGATTGCGCCGGAATCGGATTCCGCGCTACTTCTAGGTGCTGTCCGCGATCCATGGCAATCCTTCATTCCTCGTTTCGACGAGGCAGCGCGCCAATGCATTGCCGATGGCGCGGATGTGATTCTGGTTGGCTGCGCATGGTACGGACCATTGCTGAGGCGAGCAGGTTATACGTGCGTTTCGGGAACTCGTGTACCGGTTGCCGATTCAACGACGGTCGCGCTCAAATATCTTGAAGCGATGATTGGCGTAGCCAGATCTACGTCTGCCATCAAATCATATGCCGCACCATTCAGCACCCCGGACCGGGCAAAAATCCAACGCGCACGTGCTGCGCTTGGCATGCCGCGAAACATCGCTGAAACCTAGCCATAATGAGAGTCCAGAGAATTGTTTGCGGTGCAGAAAAGGCGCACTGAGGTAGGCAGCACTCGGCGCACGAGGCAGCGTCCTGTCTGCAAAAATCTTAAGCTAAACCGCCTCGTGAGCAGTGACCGCTATGGGCGTTGAAGTGCTGCGGCCGGAGAGCTTCGCTGGCCGCGAGCATGTCCGCCGTTTCGGTTGTCACAAGCGGACAACCAGCTGTGACGATCAACATGGCGGATTTCATGCGGATACGCTGCCCCGCGTAACGGGTTCACCCTGCTCTGGTGGGAACTAGGTTGCCGATTGGGCGCACCGATGAACAGACGGTGGTGAAGCAACGCTTACGATCAGAGGCACCGTGAAACCGAACAAAAACACCGGATGGACTGGTAGGCACAGGGTGACGCCCACTTCGGGCATGCGCGCGCGAACGCACGACGGCAGCATGGGCTATACGGTTCACCGGCAGCACCCAGCAACGGCATCATCTTGCGAAAATCCACAACACTGTATATATTCACAGCATGTTTGGATAAACAGGGGGTGCCGCAATGGAACACCTGATAAGAATCCTCAACGACGATGACCGCCAGACGCTTGCGTGGTTGCGCACGCACGTCGGCGACAGCCGGCTCGCCGACGCCGCGAAGCGGCTGGCCGCTCACGGCCTCCCCGTCAAGCCCTACCTGTCGGCGGTCTGCCGGTATCTTGGCGTATGGCCACCCGCTCAACCCCGCGCTGTTCAAGGCGACGCCAGCCAGGCCGTGGCAGACCAGCATATTGCGCAGATGCGGTTGCTACTCGCGCGGCACTCGAAGGTAGTGCACAGGACGACACGATAGCTGACACCACGAGCCGGATATGTTCGAAACTTCTGATACCTCGCTCCGGGAAAACGCCGCGCTGGAAAACGATCCCGTTGCGCTCGAGCGGGCGGCGCAACGCGCAGCACTGGATCTGCAACGCATCATCGTGCTGCTGTTGCAGCGCAATGTCAGCGCGCGACGATCAGCTCCGTGGCGTCCGGCTCCAGCACTGACGTGGCGCACGCTGCTCGATATCGAGGAGCAGGCCTTTGCAGACCTCGGGTTCCAGGGACGACACCCGGCCGCCGTGCGGGCCAGCTTTTCGCGTCTCGCCGACACCCGCATCACAGGCGGCGAGCTTGATGCGCAGGTTGACTGGCAACGCGATGAGGAACCCTTGCCGGCCGTCTACGCGATCGCACGGGGCTTCGTGAGCCACTCGCAGATGGACCGCGAGGACACCTGAGCACCCTCTCCCCTGCCGGGAGTGACCGATAACCTGTCGGCCCCGCGCTATTTCGACACCACCTTCAGCTGGCTACCTGGAAGCACCGACGCCCGGTCCGAGCGCGTGAAACTTTCGAGCTGCTTCCAGGCATCGACATAGCGATACTTCGGCACGCTGGCGATCAGTTCGTCGGCACGCCTGAGCACCCGTTCAACGAGCGGGATTCGCCCGGCCCGCAACTGCCAGTCCAGCCCCATTGTTGCGGCCCGGATGATTTCATCGAGCGCTAACTCAGCCTCCAGGAACAGGGCGAAATCCTGTTCAGGACAGTCCATCCCGCACAGAAAATACGTCATGTAAAGGACGCGCAGCAGCGAAACCATGGTGTCGGGTGTGCCATTCCCGCTTCGCATGGTCGCTAGCGCAAGATGATTTTCCAGGGAAATGCTACGCACGGCAGCCGCAGTCAGTGGCAGTAGCATGTCCTTCGTCCGCGCCTCCCGTGCGCGGTGGGGTGTGTTCCGTTTTTTCATGGTTCAATCATTTGCCTGTCGCTGCTCCCCGGCACCGCCCAGGACGTTCTTCATCACATGCGCTCAACCACATCGCACCGCATCCTTCGGCGCGGCGCAACCAGTCTGCAGAAAGACAGTTCGTGGCCGCCGACAGAGCCGCGGCGATGCCGTCACTGCCGTCAGTCGAGGACATCCTGCACTGCCCGGAACACCGGGGACGATCGCCCGACACATGGTACAAGCCTGGCAGTCACCTCTTGCAATTCCAGCTCACGCCCCCATAACGGGATACCATTCCCCGTCCTGACGCCATCCGACCGGAGAAACCGAAGCATCATGCCGCGCAGAAAACCTGGCCGCCCCGCAACGGCAAGATCCAAAACACTGCAGCTTCCCATGCCGAGACCACGTGCGTCCGATCTCGCACTACGCGCGCGACTGGCACTCGTGCGGTTTCGCCATGGGGATGTCGACCGTCCCCTGGTGACACATCTCTCCCAGGTCTGTCTTGTCACAGGATTTATTGCCGAGGACGGCTACTGCATGCTCGCGCAGCAGGTTATCGAAGAAGCTGAACACGGACTTGGCCGCCTGCTGCTCAACTTCGATCAGACGGGACAATGGCCAGAATACACTCCCGAACTGCTGGACAGGCTGACGACCGTCGTCAACGAATACGACCGCATACTCGCCACCGTCCGCCTGGAAGTCATTGCTCGCGCCAGTGATCACCTCGAGCGGCTCAAGACTGTAGCCGCCCGCACGAAACCCTCCATCGAGGAACTGTCCCAGATCATCGCACCAGCACCGTCCGGCCGCGAAACGGGCGACGAGCCTGCGCCAATTACATCACGAACCTGTCCTGAAGCATGAAACGAGTTACCACCCGACGCTCCCCGATACACGGCAAAGGGGTATTTGCACTCCGCGAGCTGGCCGCTGGCGAACGTATCCTGGAATACCGCGGGCTCGTGACGACCTGGCGCGAGGCGGCAGACCATTGCGCCGGGCGCGAAAACGAGGAACACACCTTCCTGTTCGGTCTTTCCGATGGGCGCGTGATCGACGGCGGCCGCGGCGGCAACAGCGCACGCTGGCTTAACCACGCCTGCGACGCCAACTGTGAAGCCGTCGAGGAGTCCGACCGCGTTTTTATTGAGACGATCCGGGCGATCGCCCCCGGCGAAGAACTGTTTATCGATTACTCGCTCGAGCTGCCGCGCTCTGGGCGCCGCCGTGATGCAAGGGAAACTTACCGCTGCCATTGCGGCGCGCCATCCTGCCGTGGCACGATGCTTCGCCTCGCCTGAACAATACGCTGGCCCTGACTGCCTGGTTTGCCGCCAAGTCGTTCGCCGGCTAACACCACGATTTCGCTCTTCCCTTCGACATCAAAGATCACGACATTCAAAAATTACCCTTCGCGCTTGCCTTCGTATCAATGGTACTGAAGCATCGCCCAGCCTAAAGCAGACGCACGGCCCCGTAACGATACCCTCCACCCGATACCGTCGGCGCGCCGAAGTCCCTCGTTCAAATTGTTACTGGTCGATTCTCAGGCGTTCGACGACCCGACCGTTGAGCACGTGCTCATCGACAATCTCATCGATATCGGTTTTATCGACGTAGGTATACCAGACAGCTTCCGGGTAGATCACGACGATCGGGCCATCGCTGCACCGCGCGAAGCAACCGGCACGATTGATCCGGATTCCGGTGTGACCGGAAGCGGCATCTGCCAGCCGCTTCTTTGCATACCGGCAAATTTCCGACGCCCCGTGGTCATTGCACGCCTCCCCGTTCTCACGTGCATTCGTGCAAACAAAGACATGACGGTCGTAAAAACTCATCGCGATTCTCCTTTGGATATCCGGCCGACGCTTACACTCGCTCTTCGAAAATTGCTCACTCGCCATGTCTCGGCACGGGCTTTCGCTCCGCAGGTGTCCACTGAATGATCACGATCCCGATCAACAGAATCACCGCCCCGACGATGCTGTACCAGGTCATCCGCTCGTGCAGCAGCAAAACGGCAAGTACCGTGGAAACCAGCGGCTCCAGCAGGCTCGCGATCGCACCGCCGACGGCGCCCGTACCCTTGATGCCGCCCAGGAAAAGGGTTTGCGCAATCGCCGTCGGCACCGCGGCCACATAAAGCAGCATCAGCCAGCCGTCCATCGTGTAATGGAGCTGCAGCCCGTCGTGAAGACCGAACGGCAACAGCGCCAATGCGCCAATGGCAAATCCGATCCCGCCCGCGTGCATGGGGCTACAGATCTTTCCTGAAGCCCGGGCGGCCAGTACGTAAAAGGCCTGACACACTGCACAGGCAACCGCAATCGCGACGCCGATCCAGAATTGCCGAACATCCTGAACAACGCCTGACGGAAGACCGACCAGAAACACCGTGCCCACAATTGCGAGGACAAGTGCAATCATCGTTTGCGCATTGAATCGTTCCCCCAGCCAGGCGACCGAGATCAAGGCAACGAAAATCGGTGCGCCGCAGATACTGATCAGCACAGAGATCGCCACGCCCACCCGCTCGATTGCAAGCACGTATGTCAGCTGGTAGAACGCCATGCCCAGTCCGAGTCCCGCGAGCACAGCCAGACCTTTGGGCGTCAATTTGATGAACCATGTCCCCAAATGGATCCGTCCCATCAGGAACAGAAACGGCACCGACAACGCCAGTCGCAGTATGCTGATCGAAACAGCGTTAGCACCAGCCGACGTTCCGAGTACATTAAAGATGATCCCGGTAGTTCCCCACAACGTAGCGGCGGTCAGGACCATCGCCCAGCCTTTCTTTCCATCCAGGTCTGCCGCATATCCTGGAGCCGCCGGTACCGCCTTTATCGATCCCATGTCGTTCTCACTATGTGTAGTCAAATGATCCGACGTGTGTCGGTACGCTTCACGGCTATTGCTTGAACAACGAGAAGCGCTTCGTGAGCGCCTCAACCCCCTCACGTGCGCCAAAGATCACCACCACGACGAAGTCCAGTGCCTCGTCGAGCGCTGTGCGCGTTGCTTCCATCTGTGCTGCTGCTGACGCACCGATCATTGAAGTCGTGAAAACGTTGTATGCGATGCTTGCGCTCGACTCTTCCTTTATGTTTGAAAGAAGCACCCGAAGCTGGTTACTGTTTTTTGCCTCGAGAATGATGAACGGCGATTCATCGATCTTCGCTGCAAAATCGCACGCAACGTTCTGGTACTCGAGGAGATTGCCGACACCCGCAATGCCGGATAGACCGAATGCGGCGTGTGCCAGCGCATTCAGCACGACGGGAGTCGCATGTCTGCGGTTGATCACCGCTACGAACTTGCTTGTGTTGTCTGCGTATGCCATCTTTTTCGACCTGTCGTTTGAATCGGGGCGACACGAGAATTTCAATACCGGCCGACGGCCGCGATTAATCAGGAACCATTTACGGGAGACGTGCCGGCTACCAGCCCCGATTCGGCAGGCAACTCCGGCGCCTGAGACATGTGGACAAAAACATGCGCGATCATGTTTTCGATGCCCCACAGCTCGCGCTCCTCCATTCCGGCGGAATTGCCGCTATCGATCGCACGCTGGCGCTCGAATATCGCGTCGGGCCAACTTCTATGGCTGTGACCTACGGCACTGGCCAGGTGATGCCAGTCATGTGCAGGCAGGTCTCCGACCAGGACGCCCACACGCATCGGCATGTGCAGGAACAACGTTCTGCACCACCACCGAAGCCACATCCGTGTCGAGGGGATATTGCCATCTGCGCCCGGAACGCTTTCCCCGCAAAATCGCCCGTGGCAGCGTTCAGCATAGACCTCAGCCTGAACGCCCGGCGCCGCGCCCACAAGCCAGACGTGTTCTGTCGAAAACTGCAGCAGCGCGCTCATTTGATAGAAAGCAGTCAACGGAAGCCACAGTGCAATCGCGGTCGCATTCACGCCAAAGCATGCGGGCATGACGACGACGAGCACGACAAGCCATACGACCACGAAACACTGCTCGATCAGTGGCCGCCTCAGGTTCGATATGACACGAGACTTGAGGAACCAAATATGGAAAACCGGCGAAAAAAGCGTGCTGATCAGGTTGTGGTTCAGTTCGGCGATCGAACGCCCCGGACGGATGCCAAAGTTGAACAGCAGGGACGCGTCTGCGTCATCCCGTGTCGTGAAGACCGAACGCCGATGATGGCCGAGATGCTCCTTTTCGTACTCGATTTCGTTCTGCGCCAGAACGAAGATGGTCAGCCCTTTCGACACAAGGCCGTTCATGCAGCTCCCACGCCTGAAAAGGGTCTCGTGTATTGCATGATGCACATACACAACCTGGATCTTCCGCAGCAAGCCGACCAGGAACACAATCACCATTGGTGAAACGACGTAACCCAGAATGCGAAGCCCGTTTCTGGAAGACGTCAAAAGGTACAGGTGCGCTGCACCCGTCACAATCGCCAACAGGACATCCATGCTCAGGGAAAGCGCCGGATGGGGCGTGAACCACGGCCGCTCGTTCGGAAGAGGTTTTCCAGTCAGGCGCGTCCATAACGGCTGCGTCCATTTCGGGAAGCGCAGGTACGATGCTCGAACAGATATTCGCGAAAACTCACGCACGCTGGCCTGCGATTCACGAAAATTCATTTGCAGTCCTCAATATTTTGACTGGCATTCGATTCGCTGATGTGACGTGTCCCATACAACTCAGAAACGCGTCGCCCGGTACCCGGCCTCGCATGCGAGGCCAAGGTCCATCTCATCCTCGCTCTCTGCTTGCGCCGACCTCGCCATTTCAGCCGGCCACGTCCGCTCGCATACAGCAGCCCTCCGACGAGTCGTTGTTCGACGACAGGTCCCTTAACTCAAGCGGCGTCAACGGTGAATAATCACGTGCCGCAAGAAACTCCGGGCGCGGCGGCCGTGTCTGAACCGGCAGGTTTTTCACACTGTTGTACGAAATAAATGCGACGCGCCTGTCGAACGGAGAAATATTGACGCCCGATGCATGGAACAGATTCGCGTGAAAAACGACGATGTCCCCCGCTTTCCCTTTCGGAGCATCCATGCCATGCTGGCGCACCATCTCGCGCAGCACGTCTCGATCAACTGTGTAGCGAAGCCTGGCCGTCGTGTTGCTAAGCCAGTCGCTCTGCTTGTCGTACGTGTCGATCGTATGCTTGATGCTCTCCTTGAAACCGTCGACATGCGACCCGGGTATCACGGTCAGCGGCGCATTGAACTCGGTCACATCATCCAGAAATACGGCGACGGTCAGGAACCGCGGCTCGGGCAGCTCATCCTCACGATGATAGAACGTCATGTCCTGATGCCATTCCCACACATCGCCGACGAACGCGGCCTTGATATTGAGTTTGAACTGGTGGACGTAGACGTCGTCGCCCAGAACAAACTTCGCCGTGCGCAGCAGGGTCGGGTGGCGGCACAATTTTGCCAGCACTTCGTTGCGCAGGTGGGCTCCGTGAAGCCCGCGAACCGTCTTGCCATCCACTTCAGTCACACGCCCCGGATCTGTGGAGTCGTTCATACAGCCGTCAGATGCCTTGCGGAGAATTTCCAGCCCGGCCGCGTCGATAACTTCCCGAACGGTAAAGTATCCTTTCTCAAGAAACTGCTGCCTGAAAGTAGCGTTTTGCATCGTCATTACTCCAGTACCTGATTCCGTATGGTGGGTGGGGCGGACATCGAAGTTCGGCGAACATGTCTTCTATCGACGCACCATCGGGGTAACGTTCGCCAACAGCGCACGGCCGATAGCTGTTCAAATCATGCGGCATCCAGATTCCGCCCCCCGCGCGCAAGAAAGGCGATCATCAAGCGGCAACCGCGACGGGCGCTCGTGCGCCGGACAAATGGAGAAAATCAGCGAACTCATTCAGTGCGACATCCCAGTGCGCTGCGTAAGTCTGGGTGAGCTGCAGCATGCGCGCCTGCTTCTCCGGGGTGTCGGCGATTGCGGTGGTGCCGGTATCGTCGTCGCTCACTGCCTTGTGATGCTCGACCTCGGCGTGGATGTGGGAATCCATCCACTGAAAGTGTTGCGGCCGCGAGAAAAGGCGCCCGCCGGAGATCTCGACCCTGGAGAATACACGCTTGAATGCCACCGTGATATCCAGCGCGATCGCTTCCACGACGCGCAACTGCACGGCGGCACCGAGCGGGTCATGCGCGAGCTGGCGCATGTTTTCAATGAGTCGCTTCCCACCGGGTCTAAGCAGGTTCGATGTATCGTTCGTCCCGGCGCCCAACGCCGCCTTGAGCGGCTCGACAATGGCGCTTTCCCACCATGCGTAGTGCATGCCGGCCGGCCCGGCCGGAGCGACTTCCCTGAACACCGGCATCACGTTCGACAGATCGTCGCCTATGACCTGGAATACGGTCTGGATTGCCGTCAGGAGATTTGTGTTCGGGTAGGTTTCGGCATCGGCCTCGGACGCCATCAGGCCCAAACCCGCAATAGACGTGAACATGAATGTTTTGGTGATCTCACGCCATCCGTGCGCGATACCCAATGCAGCCAGAGGGTCGATCGACTTCACCGCCTTGGCTTCCACAAAGAAACGGTTGGCTTCCGTCGTCAGATGCGATGCCTCGAGGCACGCAGCGATCGCCGCATCGTAGTCTGCCAGCGGTGCGCGGTCACGTTCCAAGTCTGCGTTGACCATCGGATCGATTGCGCTCATCATGATATGCATTCCTTATAAATAAAAATACAAAGAAGAACGTCAAGAAACTGCGAATATGCCAATACAAGCCTACCGGATGACTTCCACACACACAGAGCAGACTCTCGCCCAATCGACATTGCCGCGCACTCCCCGCCACTCTTGATGATGAGGAATTCGGCAACGCGCCAGGACCGCCTGTTGACGCCCGGAGCCTTCTCTGTTCACTACACAGCTGATTTGAGGTTGACTATTTACTAGCGTTTATTTCTTTCGTTGGGCGATCGTGAATTAGACGATATGGTCTGCCACCCCGGTTGTCTGCTGGCCGGGTCATGGCCGCGTCGCGATTTCAACTATAATTGTCAGCGTAGTCAACGTTGACATTATAGTCAACGATTTTTTAGGAGGCGATGAACCCATGGCAATGACCAGACAATTCGACGAAGACGCGGTGCTGGAAAAGGTTCTGGAAATTTTCTGGATAAAGGGCTGGAAGGGGGCCTCCATGGCTGATCTTGCAGAAGCTGCAAATGTTCAGCGCGGCTCCCTCTACCACGCGTATGGTGGAAAGGAGCAGCTATTCCAGCTTGCTTTCGATCGATATGCGACTCGGGTACTCGACGAGACACGCACAGCACTGGATGCGCCATCTGCACATGCCGCTCTACAGCAGTTTTTTGAGAGTTCAATTGCCAGCATGACCGCGCATGTGCCGCCCCGCGGCTGCCTGACGACGAGGAGCGCGATCGAAGCGGACGACGCATCAGCCGACACTATCCAGGATGATGTACGCGGCCTGCTCAAGAACCTCGAACATACGATCGTCGAGGCACTCTCGCGGGATGCGATTCGCGCATCGCTTGTCCAGTCCCCTGAAGTGACGGCTCAGATGATCATCACCTTCACGCGTGGGCTCGCAGTAATGGAGCGAATCAACCACGATCCGGAGCAGTTGCGCGAGATGTGCGGCCATTTCGCCAATTTGCTTTACTCGGACGACAGCCAGAAACTGGCTGCCGCCAGTACATAGGCCGCAGCACGGTACCAGCTTCGCACGCACGCAAAGTGTCGCGTTCCAATAATCCCTCCACGCTTGCGCGAACTCTGTCATGGCGCACCTTCGCTAAGCGTCGCGAATCGCCGATTGCGGCCATTGCATGGAGAGTGCGACCCAGACGACCATCACTGTCAGGCGTGGTCACATCTGCGTCTATCATCCCTCGGATTTCGTCGAGGCCGCTGCGGGCCTGCCTTGGGTGAGGGAATTCGGGGGCAAGTTGAAGGACAGCTTCAGCGTGTGGATGTCGCGATGCCCAGCGTTGCCGGCTGCACTCGATGCCCGTACTTTATTGCGGAACTCCCGAATCGCGAGCGCGCAAAGCTGGGGAGGATTCCGGTACTCCACGCCACCCCGCACGACGACGGTGCGCTGTAGGAAATCGTGGACCGGGAACGGCAGCCAGAGCGTGCGCTGAAGATCGCTCCTTTCATATGCTTCAGCACGATACCAATGAAAACTATCGAGGCAGGCCCCGACCAGGGCATGTAACGTCAGCCACTGCGAGGCAGGGCGGCTCCAGTTCTGCGGCGCAACCGGCGCGTCGAGCGACAACCAGAGCGCGAGCCCCAGCGCACCATGCAATGGCCGTTGCAGCAGCGAGCGCGGAATGCTTATCCCTTCCCACTTGCAGCGCCACCGCAGGAATGCCACGGCAACCGGACAGAACGGCGCCGTCGTGCAGGCGGTGAGCGGCCAGGTCAGGTGGCGCGCGGCCGTCATAATGCAAGCACGATGGCGCCGTCCCCACATCTTCATGATCCGTCGCCGCACTGCCTTGTAGCAGCTGCGTGCCTGCGCGTCCAGGTCAAAGCCATGTAACTCCGGGACTTCGAACGATGGGCCAGAAGCTTCGGCTACGTCCCCAGCCCCGAAACTGATCCACTTCGACTCCGGCTCGCCCAGCAGGTACGCTGCACCCGCCCTTTCGTCGCCCGGCGCCACCCCGGCGAACCCGGGCTGCGTATCAATCGCCGGAGCAAAGCCCGGCACCTTCCGGTCCAGCCTTCGGCGGTATCGATGATGGATCCGCAGATCGTCCACGCCCTGGGCCGGCTCCCACCACAGGTAGGTACACGATGGACAGCTGAACGGCGAGCGGAACAGATCCGCACGCAGGCGGTAAGGGAACGTCTCACCGCATCGCTCACAGCGCTCAAGTAGCGACGTCCCGTGGACGGGGCAGACGTCGAGGCGTCGGTACTGAAATTCCGTAAGGTGCACGCCCTCCCGCGCGCATCGCACGCACCAACGCAGGGTGGGAAACGCGATCCGCTGGATCGCGCCCGACGGCATGACGAACGCTGCGGCAACATCCACAAGCGGTAGACGCAGCGCCTCCATCATGCGGGGTAGGTCGAACCGCCGCGCATCGCGCAGATCAAGATCCGCTGGTATCGTTTTCCTGCCTTCGCGACAGACAAAGGATTCCGTAAGCGCCTTGCATGACAGCGCGTTCAGGCGCTGGAACTTCGCGAGCAGCGAGAACGCCGACTCTCCGTCGACATGCCAGTCGTCACGCCAGCACCAGGGCTCGTACCGCAACGGCTCGTCGTCTGCCAGCAGGATGTTAAAGCGTCGCGTCACGGCGGCCCTGCGTCATCAACGAAGATGATCCGCAACGCTTCGAGAGAAGCGACGAAATTGGACTCGCCAACCGCCTCTTCCCAGCAGGCGCGGCTCAACTCGAAGCGTGGGCCATCGTGCTCCATGTTACGCGTCAACGCGATCTCGACCGAACGGGCCAGAAATTCCATGGGCAGCTCGAGCACGAAATCGAACCTCGCGAGGCGGTGTGCCGCTTCGAAGGCGTCCCAGAGAATCTGCTGCTGCGTGCCCAGCCGGAATCCATTATCGAACGCCCGTTGAAGGAAAAAGCGCGTGTAGGTCCAGCCACTGTCCTCCGGGAATATTGAAGTGTCGTAGGCAGCGAGCGACATCTTCAGCCCGGAAGGCTCGCGCAGGCCGGAAAAGCGCATCTCGTCGATCATGAAGCGCGAGACGATCTGCGAGGTATCGACGTTCTGCGTGAAGGCGCTCCTGCGGTTCAGAAGCCCGGGTTGACCAACCAGAAACACAAACATGCGGATGCCACGCCGCCCGAGCTCGTCCTGCACGTCGCGCAGCCATTCGTAATGCTCCAGTTCCAGTCGCTGCGCTTCGTCGACGAACACTACCAGCGTATTGCCCGATGCCCGCGCCACGAGTTCGCCAAGCTTGTGGTAGAGCCGCAGGCGGCGCTGCAATGCCGTGCCACTGTCCGGGCGGGGGTGACGGGCAGCCTCAAGCAGCATGCCGAAAAACAGGGCTTCCGAGCGCGACGGATTCTGCGGCATGCCAAAGGTGAGCACGACCACGCGCGGCAGTTCATGACGCAGCAGACGCACACAGTATCGAACTGCGTATGTTTTACCCCACCGTGTGTGCCCGTAGATCAACGCGCCCGTCACGCCGCGCCGAAGACAGTGCCGTACGCGCGCATACATCGCAGCGATCGCAGGCGTCGGCACGATGTACGACTGGCTCGACAGCGGATGATCCACCGGGTCGACAGGACGTTTGAGGGCGTCGAGCATTGCGTCAGTACGTAATGATCTTCGTGAGCCACGGTGCTGGCTCCCCCGCGCTCACGGCCCCCGCCTCGCGCGACCCGGCTACGTTCGGGTCGGCCGCCGGTTCAACTACCGGTTCAGCATGAGTGCCATTTGGCACGGTGTGGGCCTTCGCGCGGTCGGCCAGCATCCGCGCGAGATCGTTGGCGTCCCGCGTGTGCCGCCGCGCCTGCTCCCGCTTCCATGCAAACCAGACACCGACCGGATCGTCACCTTCGCGCCAGGCGAGCTTGCGCTGGCGCATCAGGGAAAAGATCTCCTGCCGCACGCGTAGCGAATGCGGAGTAAAGCACCACGGGCGGGACGCTGTCAGCACACCCAGCTCTGGGCCGTTCATGAAGAAAGCGTGCAGGTGCCGGATGTCCTTCACATTGAAGTAGATGCGCAGTTGCCGGCCGATCAGACCAGTCATGCCCGACAGCAACCGGCTGTCATAGCGCACGTATTCGAAATTGATGTGGGGACGCACACCGCGGGCGATGTTGCCGCGGACAGTGACAATGCGTGCCTCCTGCAGCAGGCACAGCGTGCTGCGCCGCGCTTCAGGCAGCGTGCGCAGCATGCCTTCGCCTCGTCCGAGCTGGAACTGCATCGCCTCGAGCGGCGTACGGCCACCGAGCCCCGCGTGCGGCTCGCCGTTGTAGTTGGCAAGCACGACCTCGATCACGTCCTCGAGTTCGTCGAGCGTCATCATCAATGACGTGTCTTTCCCGACGTCGCTGAGCGCACGTTCAACCGAGCGGGGATCACGCCCGGTCGAGGCCGGCAGGCGGTGCGCGAAGTGTGAGGCGAGCTGATCGAAGAACCGTTCGATGAACGCGCGTTCGTTCTTCTCCCCGGGCGGCCCGTTGTCGGTTGCGCAACCGACAACCGTCGTCAGGCGCTCGAGCGTCTGCTTCGAAAGGTGCGCCCTTGCCGCGTCGAAGCGCAGCGTGCCCCAGCACGCCCACGCCGTCTGGGGAATCACCGCCGACGGGAAGCCGCCCCCGGTTCGCACGCGCAGGGCGGGAATCACCGGTTCGCGGGAAACATGCGGCATCAGCGCGGCCTGGAGTGCCTGCGCGACATCGTCACTGTTATATTCGCGCCCATGTGAAATGGCATAGCCGATCACCGCCCGGCTTGCCACATCGAGCAATACCAGAACCCAGATCCGGTGCAGGACCAGCAGCGTTTCGAAACCGAATGGATCATCGATGCGCAGCGTCAGCCGGACGTCGAGCTTGTGACCATCGAATTCGACAACTTCCCAGGGAAACGTCGCGGCCTTGCGGACCTCACCGGGATCGACGTGCCAGCGATGCCCGACCTGTTGTGCGCCTGCGGCGCAGGCCGCAGCGGCGAACTCGCGGTTCGCGAGCCTGCGCACGTGAGTCGCCAGCGAGCGTTCGCCGAGGTACTTCTGGTTGAAGGGATATTCAGTCGCCTGAATGCCCGCCTGCCGGCACTGCGCCAGAAAGCCGGCGTGCAGTCGCCATAGCTGCCGCGGAACCTCGTCCAGCCTGGTCAGTTTCCGGCTGCGCGCAGCCACCTTGCGCGCAATCCAGTGTTCGATCTCCGGATAGCGGCGCAGCAGCTGCGTGAACGCACCGCTCGCACCGGCTCCAGTCGACATCGTGACCTGTACGCGGCGCTCGTAAGGCCGCGTGTGCAACCAGGGCAGCAACGCACGGCAACCGTAGATCCGCCCGTCCTCATGAGGCGCGATGCAGCGCTCAAAGAGCCGGTACAGATCATGGATGCGCACGCCGGTGTCCCTGCCGATTTCCTTCAGAGGCATGCCCCCATCGAGGAACAGCGTCATCGCGCGCACCCTCCGCGCGAAAAGCGCACGGGCCTGCTCATCCAGCGCGCTGTCGTCGGCGCCGGGCCAATGACTGATATCGGCGATCTCGGGCGGTATCGAGCGGCGGTCAAACCGCAGAGAGCCGAAGGTCATCGATCTCATCGCATCACCAGGTAGCTGCGCGGCCCGAGCGGCTGCAGTGCGATCGCGGGGCATTCGAGCCGGCCCTTCAGGATCAGGGAAAAGGCCGTTGTCCGCACAACGGACGGATCGATCTCAGCGAACTGGCGCTCGAGACCGGAAAGCGAAAGCCCGCTTTCGCACGCGCGCTGGATGGACGCCTGAATGTCGGCACCGGCAGGCAATGTGCAGGCTGCAAGGTGCTGCAGCATCGTGAGCCGGTTCTGGCACAGCACGGCGCTGTCGTTGAGGTCGTCCGGCGCAACGATGCGCAGCGCGATCGAATGTGCACGGCACCAGACCTTAAGTGCTGGCCAGTTGCTGGTTCCTTGCGCGGCCGATGCCGTCGCCTGCGCCCGCACAAGGAGGTACAGTTGTTCGCTGTCGTCCGTCGCGACCCAGAACGCGGCCGCCCTGCTGCGGCCCGCGTCCGGAACAAGCATCGGCCGCTCACAATAGGTCACCACCTGTGGGTCGGCTTCGAGGCGCAGCCAAAGCTGAAGGGCGTGGCGGCCGAACAGCGTCAGCCGCCGCCCGAACTTCGGACCGAACACGTCGAACCGGTGCGAACCATACGGCCGCACATTGGTCACCGCGTTCTGAAAACGTGCCCGGCGCATCGTGCACCCTCAGCGGACAATGTTCATGTTGTAGTACACGAATGCCGCAGGGAGAAAGGTTTGGCGACCCGACGCGCGGGAGGGGGCTCCGCCCCGTCACCAGACTACGAAACACGTAATGATCAATACAATTTATCCCTGACCTTCCCTTCATGCTGAAAAGCAGCGGTTTTGCGAGGGATTTTACGCGTGAGAATCACGTTAGACCGTGGAACATTTCGCCGCGAAGTCGCCAAATCCCTTTATCACACTGGGTTGCGAGGGCGCTTCCTTGTCTCGACGGATGTTTCACGGAATCGTCGGGCACCCTCCCCGCAACTTGGAGATTTCAGTCTTTTACTTCTCTCCGGCGAGATTTCGAACTTTCGCTTCAGGCACTCCAGAAGTGAATATGGGAATAAGGATGGTTGAACCGCGACTGCAGGCTGATCGACGAACGTCGGCTGGTACGGGTTTTCCTTCATCCGACGGGTGAGCCGGCTCGCGCTCGACGTCGAAGGGATCGAGGCCTACGTCCTCATCGACGGCGACACGTCGCCCCATCTGCGCCTCATTCGCGACATGCCCGCGCTCACGCCGGCCGCCAGTGCGATCGTCGCTTCGATCGTGCGGCGCTACGGCCCCGACCTCTTCTCGACTCACGCGAAGGTGCTGCGCACCCTTGTCCACTTCGGACCGGTTCGATACGCCCAGATCGTCTTGGGGGTCATGGAAGACGTTCAACCGGCAGCCAGCATCATCGAGCTCGGCGCCGAGTTCGAATGGATCTTCGAGCAGCATCCGTCGACCGGCTATGCCGCCGCGCGCCGCGCGCTGCGGGCCATGGGGCTACCGGCCGGAGATGGCTCCCGTCCTGGCAACGCGGGTTACGCGCCGTGAGGCGCCAGCCCTGCCTGGGAATTTCTGAGCGTTAGTTGCGAGAATACGAACGGAGTCGCAATGGCTGAAAAGCTTGATCTGCAGCGCCAGTACACCGCGAAAGACTTCGCCGCCCTGCGCGCATTCGTGCAACGGCTGCCGCCGGCGGTCATCGCCCGCACCTACTTCAACGAGGACGACGACCCACACGCGGCCACGCCCGGCGCAATGGAGCGCTATCTGCGCGACATGCTCGCCGCGCTGGTCGCGCTGGCGATCGAGCACGGCTCACCGGTGCTGGCCGATCACCTCAAAGCATCGATCCGCAAGCACGGCAGCGCGAAGCTGACGGCCGCATCGCTCAAGATGGTCGAGGACGCCGCGCGCCTTGCCGTCGCGAAGCCCGCCGCTGCCCACGGGATCGGGATGTGGTTCCGGCCGATGGTCGCGCGGTATCTGAAGGCGCGCGGAGTGGCCACTCTGTCCGATCTCGTGGCGTACTGCAATGCCCGCGGCGGCAGCTGGTGGCGCTCCGTGCCGCGTGTCGGGCCCGGCCGGGCGCGTACGATCGTGGCGTGGCTGCGTCGTCACGAGGGCACGCTCGGCCTGCGCGTCGACGAAGACGTGGATCTCGCCGATCCTCTCGCGGCCGCCGATCACGACATCGTTGCGGTCGGCGGTCCCAGCGGCGCGCTGGTCCCGCTCGAGCGCATGGCGCTACGTGCGGTGCTCGACGGCTCGGCCGGCGTCAACCGGTCCGTGGCCTTCCCGTATATCGCTGCGCGCAACGACCTGGCCGCCGTGCGCGCCTGGCTTCACCTGTACCGGGACCGCCCGAAAACGCTGCGTGCCTACACGAAGGAAGCGGAACGCTTTCTCCTGTGGTCCGTGACCGTACGCGGCAAGGCGCTTAGCTCGCTCCTCGTTGACGACTGCGAAGCGTACAAGGACTTCCTCGCGCTTCCCTCCCCCTCATTTATCGGAACCCGCGCGCCGCGCAAATCTCTGCGGTGGCGCCCGTTCGCAGGCGACGAACTGAGCCCCGAGTCCCGGCTTTACGCTGTACGCGTTCTACGCGCCGCATTCGCGTGGCTCGTCGAGATGCGCTATCTGGCCGGAAACCCGTGGAAAGGTGTCCGCGACCCGGTGACCATTCAGCGCGAGGGAGAAATCCAGATCGACCGCGCGCTGACCCGGCAGCTCTGGGCGGATATCCGGTCCCATGTCCGGCGCAGGAGCAGCGCGCACGAAAACCAGCGTTGGCGCGTTGTGCACGGGCTGATGCTGCTGATGGGCGACTCGGGCCTACGCCGTGAGGAAGCCGCAGGCGCGCGGCGCGAGCGGCTTCAGCCGTACCCGATGGATGATGGCACGGACGTATGGGCCCTGACGATTGTGGGCAAACGGAACCGTGAGCGCACGGTACCCGTTAGCGTTGAGACGGTCGACGCGCTCCGCGCGCATTGGCGAGACCGTGGCGACGACTTTGACGCGCCGAAGGCTGCCGGCCCCCTGCTCTCGCCAATCGTGATTCCAAGAACCGACGCTGCCCAGAAAAAGCACCTCCCAGGCGAACGGCAGCCATACCGGCCCGACACCTTCAATGAAATCGTCGACTGGCTACGCAAGCGCCTGCTCGCCGAACTGGACAATCTTTCGCCCGCGACGCACGCGCAGCTCGAACAGATGACGCCGCACGCTTTCCGGCACACATTTGGCACGCTAGCCGCGGCTAACGACGTGCCGCTCGATGTTGTCCAGCGCGTGCTCGGCCACCGGTCAATTCAGACCACGTCGATCTACCTGCAGGCGGAAAAGCGTCGGATGATGAACGAGGTTGGCGCGATGTTCGAACGTCGGGATGCCAAGGAAACGGCGTCTCGCGAGGACGGACCTGCTGGGGTGCCCACTGAGGCATCGGACCGCTGATCGTCGCCGGCGCGATTACCGAGTCTGGACCGAAGTCGCATTTTCCCTGCGCCCCTTTCGTGAAAGCCGGCCTACGGCCCGATCGTCATCCGTTGGACAGCTGATCCAGTTCGCTTCGAAGCCGATCGTACTGGCCGAGCATCGCTGCTGCCGCTTCAGCCTCAAGAGTCACCTCAAACATCGTAATCGCCGTCGCGAGATAGCTTTCCAGCTTCCCGAGATGCGGAAGAAGCCGCCCAATCTCGGGAAGCTCGACGCGCAGAGTCCGCTTGTCGCGCGACAGACGCACTTGCACTTTCGTGATTTTGCGATTCGGCAAACGGTTTGTGATGAGAATTTCCAAGATGTCGTCGACTGCGGTATAGCCTAGTTTTGAGGCATGTTTGGCACGGTCGATGACTTCTCGCTCGCCGACATGTTCGATCGCGCCCAGCAAAAGGTCGCCTGCCCGGAATGTAAGGCGATCGGGACCACCCAACGCAGCGACGATGGAGTCAGGAATACGCGCTAACGCGATGGCCCGTGAGACATTCGAGTTTGAAACCTCTAGAAAATCGGACATGCTTTTCTGACTAGGCCAAAGACGCTGCGAAAGCATGGCGCGGTAGAAGTGCCCGATCTCGTAGTGAGATGCGCCTTGGGCGCGCATGTCTGAATGAAGGCGTTTCGCGGTAAGCCGGTTCGGAATGGATTTGGACTCAAAGAACATGGGCATGCGTTTCTCGATCGAAGTAGCTGATGTCCTATAGTGTCCGCGCGCCGACGTTGTCAAGCATGTTGGCCCCGCAGAAAGCGTTGGCTGACGCTTTTTTTGACGATTTAGTACTCGTCGCTGTCGATACAAATGCACCGCTTGCATGCCTTGGGGAGCCACCCTCAGATGTAGTTCGCTCTCGGCCGTCTCTCTCAAGACCGTGAACGTTGACGGCACGTCCCGTTCTTCACGAACAAGACTTACAACATCAAAACTCCGGGATAATCCCGGAGTTGCTCACAGACGGCAGAAAAAACCCCGGGCTAATCCCGGAGTTTCATCGGCGTCCGGCTCTAACCCCGGGATAATCCCGGACTTCAGCGTGCGTACAAATTGTATAGTGAGCCTTTTAGGCACACTCATCTAAGAATCCTCACGCGCCTGAAAGGTCGTTGGCGACATTTGCTTTTGCAATGCTAGATTCAACCTGACGTGGATTCGTAAAGTGTGCCTTTTAGGCACACATGCATGCAGGCATGCCCCCAAGAGTCGCGGCCCCTTGAGACACGTTCTCGACCAGCGTCAAAGCCGATCAAACCAAAGTCCGAACGAAAAAAAACCCGCTAACGCGGGCTTTTCCTTGTACCTTGATCACTCATCGTCGCCGGTGAAAAACTCACTGAGCAACTGTCGTATTCTCGACTCTTGCGCATCCGACAAAAGGCCCGCCTTGATCTTAACGGTCAAACCGTGAACGTCCTTAGTGATGCTTCCAGCTTGGCTTTTCCCAGAGAAAAACTTGTCAATCGTGCGGTCCGAAGCTGTAGCTCTAGAAAGTCTCCGGGACACCAGAGCCGTAACTGCGCCCGCAAATTTTGACTGTTCGAGGCTTCCCTTCACCAGATCGGGCCACAATTCTTCAGCGGCTGTCACGCCTTCGTCACCGTGCTTTTTAATCGCGGAAGAGATAGCATCTGCCGCGTTGCTCCCCAAAAGCGTCGGATTCAAATCCAAGTCACGCGTCATGAAACTGGGCAGCATCGAAAACGACATGTACTTGTAGAGCCCCCGTCTACTCAGCCCAACCGCCTCCGCTAACCGAGTCCGATTCGGAAATTCTCGCTCCGTTGCGCGCAAGGACAGGGATATCTCATAGTCGCTCAAATCGTCACGACTGATGTTCTCCATAAGCGCGAGCACAGACATGTCCTGATCAGAGCACTCAACGACGAGGCCCTTGATCATTTCGCGGTTGAGCAACTTGTGCGCTCGCCACCGCCGCTCGCCGGCCACAATCTGATAACCGGCTTCTGCACGACGAACGACGATAGGTTGAAGCAACCCTGATTCGCGAATCGACTCGGCCAACTCCGTGAGCTTGTCTTCATTGAAGACGCGCCGGGGCTGCCAAGGGTTTGGAACTACCGAGGAGACCGGCAGCTCAGTCGCCCCGCCTGCGGCCTCAAGCTCTTGCACACGCATTTGCGCGACCGCAAGAGCCCCAGCTAGCCCTGGCGCAGTCTCGGTGCGCGCGGCTCTGCGGCTGACGTCAGGCGTCCGCTCAGCTGTGGAGCGTACACCGCTTGTTTTCGCAAGGAGTTCTTCTCGAAGTTTGCTCATGATGCTTGTTTCCAGGTTTTAACGAACTGTTCATCCACCCAACGGCAATAGTCGACCAGAGGCTGGCGAACACGTTGCAGTGATTTCGCCTGGCTGTGATTGCTGCTGATGTCGAAGACGGTTGTAAACGCCAGCGCGCCGGAACTCATTACCGAACTAGCGGGTACTTCGAAAGGGTCAAGCCATTGCCGATAGGCGCCCTGCGCCCAAGTCCGGACCACGGGTGCCGACGAAGTCGGCCCGTAATTTACCCTCGTCAGCAACACCGAGACAAAGTCGTACTTCTTGTCTGCCTCGAACCGGATGAATGACTTCGCGACATCAGAAAACAACCGCCAGAAAGACAGTGAACTGAAAAAGTCGAGGTTTTCCGGCACCATCGGCATTACCATCGCGTCCGCAGCCATCAGCGCGTTGAGGTTCAAATAGGACAGCGACGGCGACGTGTCCAAAATAATGTAGTCATAGTGTTTGCGGAGCGGTTCCAAGCCATCGCGTAAAACGCGCCAAAACTTGAAACCCGGTGTCCTCATTTGCATCGCTGGCAAGTGGTACTCAGCGCCGACGAGTTCCGTGTGCGCGGGAATGATATCCAACCCGTCCCAATAGGTTGACTGAACGCGATTCAGCAGCCCGCCCTCAACGTTCTGATCGTAGATATATGGAAGAACGGTGGACTCGGGCGACACCTCCTTCTCGGCGTAAAGACCGCAAAGCTCCGACAGAGATGCTTGCGGATCCAGATCAACGACCAAGACCCTCCTCCCTCTTAGCGTCAGGCCTTGGGCAAGACACATTGCAGTCGTCGTCTTCGCGCTGCCGCCTTTGAGCTGAGAGGTGATAATCACCTTCCCTTGGAAGTCATCACTCGGACCTGCTAAAAGGGGAGTCTGATATATGTCCGAAATGCGCTGCACCCAAACCCGCGCTTCGGCCAAGGTGAAAAGTCGGCTGCGGCTCCGACCGGTGCCGGTGCTAGTGCCTTCTGGGAGCACGCCATCGTTCTTCGAGATCTGATATTGCACTTGATTGCGCGTGAGGCCGCACAACTCTGCAACCTCGCCAGTTGTGAACACCGGGGGATTTTTTCTCGGCCTTGGGGCAAGGATTCGATCACGCAGCTCCGAGGCGTAGTCAGTCACGACCTCCGCAAAGTCGCTGATTTCCTCGAGAGTGACCGTGCGGTCGATTGGAAGCGGTTGGCTGACATTTGCCATTTTCAGAGTTTCCAGACAAAAATTGAGCTAAACGCAGGATACCCCAATCGGCGACCTATTAGCACCCTCGCTGTGTCAAATCGGGGCGCGGGGGGCTACGCGGGTGATCGTTCTCATGAACCGCTACCATCACAGCGCGCGAACGGTCTGTTGGAGATCTCAAAAGGCGTACAAAATCCCTCACCTTTCGGAGCGATGGGGCGCACTGAAGGTGAGAAAAAATGTGGCCATTTTTCTACCGATCAACGAAACGACTTGCCGAGGAGAGCCTAGGTCGCCCGCAGCAAGCCAAAGGTGAGAGATTTTGTTCGTCTTTAGGCGTGTATCGGGGGAGGTGATTGCGAGAACCTTCGATTGGTGTCGAAGTCGACGGGCGCAAGGGGCCACCAGCCTTCCGAAGGCAGTTGAACCTTTCGCGGGTAAGTTAGTTTTTTTAAATAAAAAGACGAACCAACAAACATACAGAAAACGAAGAAATCATTGTGAATCAGATAGTTATCTTGTAAAGGTGATAGATCCTGTTCCCAAGGTGAGGCTTATTGTTCCTTGGCGGTGAGAGGATATGTACCAAAGGTGAGACGTTATGTTCGCCTAACGTGAGAGAAGATGTACCTGCGTGGGCGGCGCCGTCAGTTAGCCGTTCGGTCCTGTGGATAACGACGATAAATCCCGAAAATACAAGCGGTTATGTGTCGTGTGGCACGACGTTAGGTGAGAGATATTGGGCCAGACGGTGAGAGACTATGTACCGGGGGAGAAAGAAGAAGCTCAAGGTGAGATGGGTTTTTGGGATTTCTCACCATCGCATGCTAAAGTTCCTTACTTAGGGCGTGACCAGAGAGTAAGGAGTCTTTGATGGCAAGTTTTGAGCAGAGCGTGACACCCCTCCAGTATGCGCTCGACTTGTTTGTCGAAAGCGTGCCGATACGGGCCGGGATACACGAGCTCGAAACGTCGTCAGACATCGGGTATCAAAAGAACCAAGTGTTTGCGCGCATCGTAGGGCTTGGGTTGTCGGCCCGTCGTTTCGTAGACGCTGCCTATTTCATCGTTGCGCAGGAACCGGAGGTTAAGGACGCGTATGAGGTGACGCTGAGCTTTTTCAAGTGGCTTATGCGATATGACAGTAAAAACCGGGAGCATTTCTCGAGCGTAATCCGGAGCGTCAAATCATCGATGCTTGAAGTGACCAACGCGCCGGTCGTCTCCGTGGATCAGAAGGGGCGGCTCGTCGCAGAGGACTCTCAGCGCGGGCTAGAGTCTGATGTGGATGCTTCCGTTGTGGAATCGACAGACGCTCAAGAGGTTGGGGGGACACCCGAGGACGGGGATTGGTTAGAGCTTATCGGGCGCGTTAGCGTTCGTAACGGTCGCATTAGGTTTAGGGTTCCGGTTGAGCTACAGCGGCTAATCAAAGACCCGCAGAACTCTTATTGGACCAGTCTGCTGGTGACATCAAAGTTCACGGTCATTTACGCGCGCGCGATCTACGACTATGTGCTTCCGATGCTCGCGTCGAATACGACGGCATGGCTTCCCATCGAGGTGATTCGAAACCTCCCAGGTCGCTCGTGGGCGAACCATGCAGAGTTCAAATATTTCAAACGGGACTATCTTGAGCCCGCAGTAAAGCAAATCAACGAGCTATCGGATATCGAGCTTTCATATGAGACGAGAGCTGGCACACCTGGATCGCGAAAACAAAATCAAATTCGACTGAAATTCAAACGGAAGGAGGGCGCTCTTGCTGTTAAGGCCGCGATGCTGAATTCGGTGGCGCTCTATCAGACGCTGCAAGACGAGTTTGGTCTTACCGAAAAGCAATTTTCACAAATCGAAAGTAATCGCGCATCTTGGACCGATGATCGCATTCAGCAGGCGATCGAATACACACGTTGGACCATTCGACAAGGCACGAAAGTCAAACGCGCGTCGGCATATTTGATGAAGGCCCTCGCCGAAAATTATCGTGTGGCAGAAGCCGACAGACAGGTCGAGGCGATCCAAACGAAGTTGGCTGCCCAGTCACTCGCGGTAGAAGAAGCGAAGACATTCGCGCGTAGCGCTGCTGTGGCTAGCGTCGTCGCGGGAGATAAAGCGGCCGACGCGCGTCGTTCAGATGAAATCCTTCGAGCTCGCGAAATTTTCGACGGGCTCAACGAGAAGGAGCGTGAGGGTTTCGTAAAAAAATTCACAGCGCACAACAATGTTCTTGGTATTCGTTGCATTGAACGTCAGGGAATGACTCCTGCGCAGATCAACGCGGCAAACGTATTGCAATGGCCGGCCATCGCCGAGACGTTTTGCATTTTCATTGCTGGCGAATTGCGGAGGTTGGCTTCCTCCGCGACCTAACTCGCGAGTTCTGCGGCGAAGATCGGTATTACTTGGGCCCGGGTACACCGAGGATCGCATTAGAGCATTGACGCGCTTCCGCTCAGATTCAGGCGAACGAGAGGTGACTTCCCCACCGTCAGTATGAGGAAAAAGCGCATTTTCCCGCAGCGGTGCTTTGTTTATTGTTGCTTATTTGCGATATAAAGGCGAGAAATTCGGTTTGTTCTGGTAATTTTGTTGCGCATATTGAATCAGAGTGACAGGCGCCTGTCGGGTTGCCCGCGGGTCATTTAGACGCATAAGGCTCCGCAAATTATTGATTCGACAGCATTTATTTGGAACGGCTTCGATAGCAGTTGCTGTGCAAAATGTGGGAAACGAACGGCAATCCGCTCCGCTCGAATGTATCTGCCGTGACGAAGCGACAACAGTCGAAAAGCTACACAAAAACATCACCATTCCGCACTTAGAGCGACAGGCGCCTGTCGCTTGCGCCCGTGGAAGCTCCACGCACGCAATGGTCTGCAAAATAGCTCGCCTTTTGCCCCAAAGCGTGGGGTGCCGCACTGATTCAATTGACGCGAACCAACTCGTCTTGCGCGCGCGTCATGCCTCTCTTACGTCGTTCCAAAAAGCAGATCGCCCTGTCCACAGCTCCGGGCGGCTACTCCGAAGAAGATCCCGAAAAGATCATCTTCGATAAAGGCACGCGCCTGCGCGTCGAAGCGAACCACTGGAAGCTCTTCTGCTTTGTACTCGCGGCCATCGCAGGCGGGGCAGTGTGGACCCGTCAGCCGCCGCCGTCCGTGGTGAAGGCTTACGGCGTCTCCGCCGATGCGGGCGGGCACCCGCTCGTGCGCCAGCTCGCCGCCTACAAGCCCGACGATCAGGCGCTGCGGAAGTCCGTCTCCGAGTCAGTCGAATACTGGTTCACGATCGAGCCCGTGCTCACGCCGACCATCGAGACGTCCCGTCTTGCTCGCAACATCAACGCCGTCAAGGCGCAGATGGTCGACAACGGCAAGAACCAGTTCGCCGCCTGGCTCAAGCAGGACGCGCCATTCCAGACCATCACGGCCAACCCCAAGCTCGTTCGAGAGGTGAAGGTCATCAACGTGTCGGTCCTCGACGACTCGACCGTCGTTGTCGAATTCACGACGACGACCACCCAGTTCCCGTCGGACAAGCCCGTTGAAGTGCGCTACGCGCTGACGCTGCGCTACCAGATCGTTCCGGCCAGTTCCGACGACGCGATCGGCACCAACCCCTTCGGGATCTTCTTCCCATTCTGGACGCTTCAAAAGACCGCATGACGAACCCGGCATCCCGCTCCTTCGTGCCGCTTGCCGCGCTCGCCTGCGCGCTCGCGATCTCCGTCCCCGCGCAGGCTGCACGCAAGACGCAGTCCCTGCAGACGCTCTCCGGCCCGCTCGATGTCGGCTCGATCATCGGCGACCCGATGAGTCCGGTGAATCCGTACAACACGGGTGTCGATCCCGTGACGATGCCCAACGACGCGCGCATCGTGGTTTTCAACTACAGCCGCGACCAGATCTTCCGGGTGATGGCTGCGCCCGCGAAGCTCACGACGATCGAGTTCGCCCCGGGCGAGAAACTGGTTTCCGATCCGGCATTTGGCGACACGGTGTCGTGGACGTGGGATTCCGATAACGCGAACCACCTGTACATCAAGCCGATGCGCCCGTCGCTCGTGAATACGATGCACATCACGACGAACCTGCGCGACTACGACTTCACGCTCGTCTCGTCGCCGGTCGGTGGCCTGTTCTACCAGAGCGTGCGCTTCCACTATCAGCAGTCGCTGCTGGCGAAAGCGCGTGCGCGCGAGGCGGCCGGGATCGAACAGGGCATGGGAGCAGGAACAGGCGCTGGTGTGGATGCCGGAGCAGATGCAGAGCACGGCAGCTCGACCGACTCGGGGCCGCTCGGCGTCTCCCCCGAGAAGCTCAATTTCGAATACACGATCTCGGGCTCGGCGCCGTTCAAGCCCGAGACCGTATTCGACGACGGCAAGTTCGTCTGGCTTCGTCTGCCGGTCGATGCGCCGTTTGCCGTGCCGATCGTCAAGGATCACGGCGATGACATCGCGCCGAATTTCATCCGCCGCGGCCAGTACATCGTCGTGCAGCAGCTCGCCAGCAAGATCGTGCTGCGCGCCGGAAGTGACGACGTCACGATCACGCGCGGCCGCCGCGGCATCTTCGGGTTCTGAGCATGTCGAACCAGAATCCCCAGCCGACCGATCAGGAGCGCGTCACCAAGGGCAAGTCGCCGCGCGGCGCACTGCTCGCCGTCGGCATGCTTTTCGCGCTGGTCATTGGCGGTCTTGGCTTCTACTACCAGTCGAAGGAAGCGAGCCAGGCCGATGCGGACGCAAAGGCCGAGAAGGCCGCAAAGATGGCGGCGTCGGTCGATCACACGCATAGCGGCGAAGACATCGACAAGATCATCCAGGACCAGCAGGCCGCTGCGCGTGAAGCCGAACGCAGGGCTCGTGCGGCTGCCGGCGCATCCACGCCCGCGCAGGCCTCGAAGCCCGCGCTTTCGGTGGATCAGTTCGCGAAGGACACGACGTCGCCCAATCTCGGCACGCAGGCGAATGTCGACGCCATCTACGCCTCGCCCATCTTCACGCCGGGCAAAAAGGTCAGCGAACAGCAGAATGCGCAGTCGACCGGTCAGCCCGGCGTCCCGGGCGTGATGACGCCCGCGCAGATGGCGGTGCAGGCGGCCGCGGCCCAGCAATCGGCGACGGGCGCGGCTGAAGCGCAGGCCAGGGCGCTGAGCGCGGCCATGGGGCAGGGCAACACGGCTTCGACGACTTCGTCGGCCCAGCGCGATCTGCAGTTCCTCAAGGATGCGAAAACGCAATCGGCTTCGGGTGAAGGCTTTCTGAGCGCGGGCTTTGTCGGCCAGTCGGGCAGCTGCACGCTTTCGCCGCCGCACCACATCCCGGTGCTTGTGATGGAGGGGGAGAATTCGGACCGCCCCGGTACGGCCGCACTGATGGTCGAACAGGACGTCTACGACAGCGTCACGGGTACATGTCTGATGGTCCCGAAGGGAGCGATGATCACCGCGCCTTACCAGAGCGATATCAAGGTCGGGCAGGAGAGCATCCTCGTTGCCGCCACCGAGATGCGCCTGCCCAATGGCAAGCAGGTGCCGCTCTATGGCGCGCAGGGCGCGGACCAGAACGGCTACGCGGGATTCTCGGGTGACGTCAACAACCACTTCTGGAAGATCTACAGCGCGTCGTTTATCACCGCCATCCTGCTCAACCGTTTCGACGGCAGCGACACGAGCTCGACGACGAGCGGCCCTTATGGCGTGACGCAGGTCGGCAATACGGCCGGGCAGGTTGCTGCGCAAACCTCGCAGTCGATCCTGAGCCGCTACCAGAACATCCCGCCGACGATCACGCTCAAGCCGGGCGACCGTTTCATGATCAAGGTGAACCGCGACATTCACCTGGAGCCGTATCGTGGCTAGGCGCGCGCTCGCATCCCTGTGCCTCGCGCTGACGTCCGGGGCGGCCGCCGTCGCGTGCGCCGCCACTGCGCACGCGGCTTCGATCACGCAGGTGATCAGTCCGGTCTCGCTCGTCCTCGGTTCGGGCGGAGCACGCGAGGTGGCGACGCTCGACGGCAAGCCTGTCCTGTATTGCGGCCTTGCGCCGTTTGATACCTGGGCGGCGCCGCTGCTCGGACAACCGGTGCGCAGTTCTGTTGAGGTGCGTGCAAAACTGACCCACTTCCACTAGAAATTTGCATCGAAAACTGACCCACATGTTCAATGCCTGCTTGGACGCCAAGCAGGAGAACCGGAGTGATTACGGTGAGCATGTTGGCAA